>CAYQZN010000171.1:0-5957 GCA_964421805.1 uncultured Woeseiaceae bacterium | reverse complement strand
AATCGGGCCTGAAGGCCCTCCTACATGCGGGGTCTATCCCCGATTCGTCTCCGATCGATGGCTCACAGATCGAGCTCCATCCTGATCAGCACGCCCTCCCCGTCCCAGAGCTCCTCCCGGCTCTCGGACACCAGGCGAAAGCCGAGCGAATCGTAAAGCCGCCGCGAGGCCTCCAGCCCGTCGGTCGTCTCCAGGAACACCCGCCGGAAGCCCTGCTGCCGGCAGTATTCCAGCGCCTGCTCCACCAGCCGGCGACCGAGCCCCGCGCCGCGGACTTCCGGCCTGGCAAGCACCCATCGCAACTGCCCGGCATCCTCTCCCCGATGGGCGATGGCACAGCAGCCGACGAGCTCATCGCCCTGCTCGGCCAGCCAGACTCTCCCCCGGGCTGCGTTGTCCAGCACGAACTCGGCGATGGTCCTGGCCACGAAGGCCTCGAAGCGCAGCCCGTAACCCTCGGCCTCGCGTTCGTAAATCTCGCCGTGCAGCGCCACGATGCGGCCGAGGTCGCCGCAGCGAAGATCGGTGCGGATCTCTATTTCATTTGCTACATCATTCTCGGCCATGGTCATGTGATGCGATTTTACAACAGGAAAAAATAGTGGGCTTTAACAATATACCCTGCTAAATTGGTCAAACACGACTTATCGGGGGAGAGAGTCATGAACTGTTGCGAAAACACTACACTTGGTGGCCGTCGTCTGATGACCGGATTCGTCGCCCTGACGCTCCTGTCGGGGGGCGCTGCACAGGCCCAGCAAGAGACTATCGAAGAAGTCGTCGTCACGGCGACAAAGCGCGAGTCACGCATCCAGGACGTCCCGTTCTCCATCAACGTGCAGACGGAGGAGGACATCCGGCGGCTCGGCGCGACCGATCTGGAGGAACTCTCCCGCAGCATCGCGGGCCTGGCCATCCAGAACCTCGGCCCCGGCCAGAGCCAGGTGGCCATCCGCGGCGTCTCCGCCGGGCAGATCGTCCGCGATCAGCCGGGCGTGAAGGAACAGGTCGGCGTGTATCTGGACGAGTCCGTGATCTCGCTATCGCTGTTCACGCCGGACTTCGACCTGTATGACCTGAACCGCGTGGAGACCCTGCGCGGCCCCCAGGGCACCCTGTTCGGTTCCGGCTCGATCGGCGGCACGATACGCTACATCACGAACCAGCCGCAGTTCGACGAATTCGAGGGCTCCGTGGAAGCGGAGCTGAATACGATCACGGACGGCGAGGTGGGCGGCCATCTGAAGGGCATGATCAACGCACCGTTCGCCGACGGCCGGGCCGCGGTTCGCGCCGTGGCCTACACCACCCAGTACGGCGGCTTCATCGACGCCCTGCGCGAAGGCGGCGGAGTCGACGAGGACGTGAACAGCGGCTCGCGCAACGGCGCCAGGGTCGCGCTCACCTTCACACCCACCGACAACCTCACGATCACGCCCCGGGTGGTCTACCAGGAGATCGAGACCGACGGCTTCAACCGCCAGGAGGTCTATAACCTGTTCGCCAACCCGTACACCACCACCCGCCCCGCCATCCAGCTCGGCGAACGGGAGCAGTACCTGTTGCTGAGGGAGGAGTTCTCCGACGAGACACTGCTCTCGGACCTCGTGGTCGAGGCGAACGTGGGCAACTACGCAGTCACTTACGTGGGCAGCATCATGGACCGCGACATCCTGGTGAGCCGGGATGCCAGCGCCCTCTCTGGCAGCGTCTCGGTGGACCTCGGTTTCCCCGACGAGGCGGTCACCCTGCCGTCGAATCTCCGCGACAACACGGACCTCAAGCAGACCACGCACGAGCTGCGGATAACATCCGTCGCACCGGGCCCACTGCAGTGGGTCTTCGGCGCCTTCATCTCTGATACCGAGCGCGAGTACATGCAACGGCTGCCGACGCCGGGCTATGCCGCATTCGCCGACGCCACGCTGGGCGCCGGCACCTCGGCGGCCGTCGCCAACGGGTTCCCGAACCTGGACTCGCCATTCAACTCCGACCTTTCCTACGACATCCAGCAGACGGCTTTCTTCGGCGAGGCCTCCTATGACGTCACGGATCGCCTGAACATCACCGCCGGCGGGCGCTGGTACGACTTCGACGAGGACCGCACCATCAGCACCGGCGGCCTGTTCGCTGCGGGCGATTCCAACGTCCGGGACGAGACTTCCTCGGACGGTTTCACGCCCCGCTTCCTCGCCAGCTTCGACGTCAGCGAGAACGTCACGGTCAACGCCCAGGCGGCCCAGGGCTTCCGTCTCGGCGGCGTCAACGACCCCCTGAACACGGCGCTGTGCACGCCGGAGGACCTGCTGATCTTCGGCGAGTTCCAGGACTACGACGACGAGACGCTGTGGAACTACGAGATCGGCGTGAAGTCCCGGTTCGCCAACGGCATCACGCTCAACGCCGCCGCCTTCTACGCCGATATCGAGGACCTGCAGGTGACCCTGGACGCCGGCTCCTGCTCCTCGCGCATCTCGTTCAACGTGCCGGAGGCGGAGAGCACCGGCGTGGAGTTCGAGCTCGGCGGCATGCTGACGGAGGCGCTCGAGTTCTCGCTCATCGGCTCCGTCATCAACTCGGAGTTCAAGTCGACGGTCACTGACGCCACCGGTTCGGTGCTGGGCGGCGTCGCGGACGGTAACCGCCTCGCCTCCGTGCCCGAGCTGCAGCTGGCCGCTACGGGCACCTACTACTTCCCGCTGAACTTCGGCGGCAACCAGTCGGATGCCTACGTCTCGGCCACCGTCCAGCACGTGGGGGACCGGTTCACCCAGCCGGGTGACCAGGTGCCGGGCGCCGGCGACTTCGTCTCCGGCCTGCCCTTCGGCGGCGCAACGGGTAACGAGGTCACGAGCGTCGATCTGGAGCTCGATGCCTACACGATCGTGAATCTGCGTGCCGGCATCCTGAAAGAGACCTGGGACGCGGTGCTCTACATCGACAACCTGACGGACGAGAACGCGAACCTCTCGTTCGACCGGGAACGCGGCGGCCGCGCCCGGCTCGGGTTCCGCACCAATTACCCGCGCACGGTGGGCGTGACCGTCCGCATGCGCTTCTGAAATCCGGAGCACGTAGGAGGGCCTTCAGGCCCGACGGATTTATGTATCGGGGCTAAAGCCCCTCCTACAGGCCCTCCTACAGGCCCTCCTGCGTGCCCTCCTGCGTGCCCATCCAGCACATCAGCGCGGGACGGACACGAACCGCGCGCGGCTGAGTTCCACGTCCCCGTCGTCCCAGCGGTAGGCCGCCAGCTTGCCGCCTTCCTTCGCCACGCTGTAGTCGAGGCAGGCGATGTTGGGCGCCAGCGGCGCCGGCTCGCCTTCCAGCCAGTAGTGGCCCACGAAGCAGGGCGGGTCGTCGTGGGAGTACTCCACCAGGTGGTCGCCCTCGATGGGGTCGTCCGGGATGTGCGTCTCCGCGGACTCCGGCCCGAAGTGCGCCTCCCGGTAGGTGGTGGCGTGGGAGTCCCACCAGCGCACGCGGATGCGGTGGCGGTGATTGCCGCCCTTGTCACGCACGGACTTGCCGTCCGGCAGGTCGATCTCCTTGCCCTTCAGCAGCGAATCGATGGCCTCGTGCTGCCAGGTGCCGGGCTCATGGCCGGCCACCAGCAGGTCGTCGGTGAGATGCTGCCCGTCCACCTCCGCGCGCACCTCGGCGAGGAGATGCGGGTCCCAGCAGGCATGGATCACACGGAGCGCGCCCAGGTCCAGCCACAACGGCAGCGTGCGGAACCAGTCGAGCGCCGCGCGCATCTCGTCCTCGCGGCCCTCGTAGGCCTTGATGAAGGCGTCGTGCTGGTCCCGGTTCTTCTTCGACCAGGGCCGCAGCGGCTCGCCGGTTTCCGGGTGAGGCGTGTGGAAGCCCAGCGCATTGAACTCGTGATTGCCCATGACCGCCAGCGCCGCCCCCGAGTCGATCATGGGCCGCACGATGTCGATGACCTCCCGCTGATGGGGCCCGCGGTCGATGAAATCGCCGAGGAAGATGACCTCGCGGGTGGGGTGCCGCCAGACGCCGTCCTGCTGTTCGTAACCGAGCCTGTCGAGCAGGCGGACGAGTGGATCGGCATAGCCGTGGATGTCGCCGATGAGGTCGTAGCCGGTGGGGGGATGAGGATGGTTCATACGCTCATTCTAAATGTAGGAGGGGATTTATCCCCGATTCCCTGTCCGAATCGGGCCTGAAGGCCCTCCTACCCTGGCGCGTGTTTCGTCAGCCAGCGATCCAGGTGATTCGCGAACGCCTGCTTGTCGCGCTGGCTGAATGCCGCCGGGCCGCCGCCCATCTCCACGCCGCTCGAGCGCATGGTGTCCAGGAAGTCGCGCATGTTGAGGCGTGCGCGGATGTTCTCGGTGGTGTGCAGCTCGCCGCGGGGGCTTAGCGCCTGTGCGCCCTTCGCGATGACCTCCGCCGCCAGCGGGATGTCGCTGGTGATTACCAGGTCGCCGGCGTCGGCACGCTTCACGATCTCGTCGTCGGCGACGTCGAAGCCGTGGGACACCTGCAGCGCATTGACGTTAGCCAGCTTCGGCGTCGCCACCGGCTGGTTCGCCACCAGCGTCACCTGCACACCGGTGCGCTTCGCGGCCCGGAACAGTATCTCCCGCACCACGACGGGACAGGCGTCGGCGTCCACCCAGATTTTCATCCGGGCATTATGACGCATGGACGAGGTAGGAGGGCCTTCAGGCCCGATTGTGCTGCAGGATCGGGCCTGAAGGCCCTCCTACCTTGGTTTCGGCCGATTTGACACGCAGCCCCGGCCGGCGGATAAAGGTCGCTCACCCGCCGGACAGGTGATCGCCTTGAACGGTATCTCGGCGTGGCATCGCGGGACTCCCGGTCCTGCACGATTTCCGGCAGCGGCGGCGCTGCTGCTGGCGACGATGTTCGGGTCCGCCATCGCAGCCCGCGCCGAATCCATCCAGCCCGGCTTCTTCTACCACGATCCCTCCGGCATCCGGCTGACCGCGGCCCGCTCAGGCGCCGCCTGCGTCGAAGACGAGAAGCCGACCGGCGTCTGCGAGAAGGCCCACCGGATCCTGATCACGGGTGAGGAGACCTGCGACTATCCCCCGGACAAGCGTTACCCCTGCACCTGGTTCGGCTACGAGTTCGATTATCAGGATGCCACGCCCGGCACGAGTATCGAATGCACGGTCACACGCACCGATCCGCGGGGCCGGCGCACAAGCGACAAGTACAGCTATCGACTGGGCAACGCCAGCGGCCACATCTTCAAGCCGGAGTTCCGGACCTATGCGCCGGTCGAGGAACGGGTGATTCTTGCGGAGGTGCACGAGTGCTCCTATCAGGGCGAACTCGTCTCGACGGTGGAATTCCTCATCTACTACGAGCCGGGGACCGGCATCGCCGCCGGCGATGCAGCCGGAGACGCCGACCCTTACTTCCCCGAAACCCCGGACGCGTGTTCCGATCCCTACCTGACGGAGCGCACCGCCGAGGGCCTGCTGAATGCGCCGTCGGTGCGGCGTCATGCAGCCTCCGAGCACATCCCGACTTTCTGGAGTCAGTGCCTGTACGGGGCCACCGGCGGCGGGCGCGGCAGCGTAGGCTACGTCTTCAAGTTCATGCTGTCGGACATGTTCGACGTCGACAAGGTCGACCGCCGGCAGATCATCTTCAATGCCACCTTCGCCCAGGGCAATGCGCCGCTGAACGAGGTACGCGAGGACCTCGGCGACCTCGCCTTCGTCTTCGAGGAAGGCAACCGCACCACGCTGTTCGTGATCACCGGCATCAAGGGCCCGAAGGACGGCGCCAACCGTTCCACCGAGTTCACGGCGAACTACTACATCGAGCATCCCGAAATCGGCCACGAAGACCGTCGGGACAAGCTGGTCGAGCAGGCGAAGCGGCATCTGCGGGAGTGGGGCGTGGAGTGATTGGCGGGGTCCGGTAGGCCGGATCGGGCCTGAAGGCGGAATCGG
>CAYQZN010000170.1:0-5967 GCA_964421805.1 uncultured Woeseiaceae bacterium | reverse complement strand
CCTGACTCGCGCCCTGACTCGCGCGCGAGTTCGGCGGCGGAATCGATATTGGCGGCCGTCGTCGCGCAACCGGACAGGCCGGCGAGCAGGCAACCGCCTGCCGCTACGGAGATAAGACGTCGCATCTTGGCCATGAGAACCCCCGCTTCTGCATATCAATGTATATACATCGTACATCAGCTAACATTTTTTTGTATATACCTTCGCTATCTCACGGGGCATAGGGGATTTCCACCTGCCCGTCCCATGAGCCGGTCGATCACTTGCCAAGCGAACGTATATACATTGAAATACCCTACCGCGAAGCGCTCCGGCGACAGACGCGAGGAGCGCAACGATGACCGCAGCGAGCCACGTGGCCAAGAAAGAAAAAGACAAGAAGAAAAAGGACGCACAGCTCGTACTCCGTCTGGACGGCGAACTGCGCGACCGCTTCCTGGATGCCTGTCAGGATCTCGATACCTCGGCCGCCCGGGAAGTGCGGCGTTTCATAAAGCGCTTCCTGAAGCGCTACGACGCGGGCGAGCTCGAAGACTGACGGCGCCGTAGTCGCCGCAGACGGCGAAACCGGACGGCCGTGCCGTGCGAATATCGTGGTTTGGGACTGACGGGTCTGCATGCCATGAGCGACACCATCACACTGGACGAAACCATCGAAGCGGCGCGCCCTCTGCACGAGGCATTCGCCTACGTTGCGGACTTCGCCCGCATCGAGGAGTGGGACCCGGCGGTAGCGAGCGCCACACGGCTCACCGAGGGGGGACCCGGCGTCGGCGCCGAGTACCGCATCGACATGAAGGGCGGATTCTCGCTGCACTACCGGGTGGTCGAGTTCGAACCGGAACGCCGCATGCTGATGACGGTGAACTCGCGCCTGTTCACGGCCCGCGAGGAGATCCTGTTCGAGGCATCCGGCGACGGGACCCGGGTGCGCTATATCGCCAGCTTCGACTTCCCCGCTCCGCTCGCCGCCCTGAACCGGCTGTTCCCGGCCGCCATGGACCGGGTCGGCAAGAGCGCGGTGGGCGGGCTGCAGAAGGCGCTGGAGGACGACTACGCACCGCCCCGGCCTTCCATGCTGACCGCCGCGGCCGACCGCCTCGTGCTGCCGGGCCTGTGGCGCTTCACCCGCCTCGGCTACTGCACCGCGCGCCGCCACTGGAAGCCCGTCTCCGCGTACCTGGGCGACCGCCACATGCTGATCACCGGAGCCACATCCGGTATCGGGCTCGCCGCCGCACGGGAGCTGGCGACGCTCGGCGCGGGACTGACCCTGGTGGCGCGGGATGCGGAGAAGGCGCGGACGCTCGTCGCCGACCTGCGCGAGCAGACCGGCAACGGCGACATCGGCTACGAGATCGCCGACCTCTCCGTCATGGCGGACGTCCACGCCCTGTGCGACCGCCTGCTCGCCGCAGGCCGCCCTGTCGATGCCCTGATCAACAACGCCGGCGCGCTGTTCAACCCGCGACAGGAGACGGCGGAGGGGCTGGAGAAGAGCTTCGCGCTGCTCCTGCTCGGCCCCTGTATCCTCACCGAGCGCCTGCAGCCGCTGCTGGCGAAGGCCGGAGCGGCCCGGGTGGTCAACGTGCTGTCCGGCGGCATGTACGCCCAGAAGATCCGGGTGGACGATCTGCAGAGCGAACGCGGCATCTATTCCGGATCGGTGGCCTACGCACGCGCCAAGCGCGGTCTGATGATCCTCACGGAAGAGTGGGCCGCACGCTGGGCAGACGAAGGCATCGCGGTGAACGCCATGCATCCCGGCTGGGCGGACACCCCCGGCGTGGAGGAGTCCCTGCCCGGGTTCTACCGCCTCACGCGATACGTCCTGCGCAGCCCGGAAGAAGGTGCGGATACCGCCGTCTGGCTGGCCGCCGCCACCGAGGCGGGCGGAGTCTCCGGCCGGTTCTGGCTGGACCGTGAACAGCACCCGAGCCACCTGTCTTCCCTGACCGTCGAGAGCGCGGCGGAGCGCGCGCGCCTGCTCGAGCGGCTCGGCGAACTGATGGAGAGCACCCGCCCCGGTCCCGGTAACGCCATGGCCAGCGGGGGTCGTCGGGCGGCAGTATGATGGACGGGACGCATCCCGTCGCAAAGCCCGGAGCCCTGATGAAACCAGCGGAACCAGTGGGACCAGCGAAGCCAGCGCGGCCAGTGGACAAACGTCGCCTCGCCATCGTCGCGCCCATCGTCGTCGCCGCGCTGCTCTGCGCCGCATGCGCCGGTGCTCCGTTGCCCGGCGGCTCGCAGTTGCGGGCCGAAATCAGCGTCGTCATCCAGGACCCGCAGGGCAGCCCGATCTCCTATGTCATCCGTTGCGACGCCGGCGAGGCGAGCGTGCGCGGCGGCGCGCAGATCGACGCCGCAGATGCCTGCCGGGCCCTTGCCCGGCCGGCGGTCCAGAACCGGCTCGTGCGCGGACCGTCGCCCGAGCAGGTCTGCACCCAGGTCTACGGCGGCCCGCAGACGGCGATGCTGAGCGGCACCCTCGACGGCCAGTCGGTGAGCACGGTGGTGACCCGCGACGACGGCTGCGGCATCGGCGACTGGGACAACCTGCTGAAGGACATACTGCTGCCCGTCTCACGCGGCCCCCGGTGAGCAAGAACCCGGCCCTCGGTCTCTGGACGCTGGTCGCACTGGTGATCGGCAACATGATCGGCGCCGGAGTCTTCACGACGTCCGGCTTCGCCCTCGCCGACCTCGGCTCGCCGTGGCTTGTGCTCGCGGCCTGGCTGATCGGCGGCCTGCTCGCGCTGTGCGGCGCGCTGAGCTACGGCGCGCTGGCACGGCTGGTGCCGGGTTCTGCCGGCGAGTACCTGTATTTGTCCCGCATCGTGCATCCGGCCGTCGGCTTCATCGCGGGCTGGGTCTCCCTGCTGGCCGGTTTCACGGCCGCGATCGCCTACTCGGCGCTCACCTTCGCCGCCTATGCGCTAGGCCCGGCTGCCGGGGCGGCGAAGGCTGTGGCCACCGCCGTGATCGCCGTCGCCGTACTGTTGCATGCGCTGCGCGTGCGCCAGGGCGCATGGGTGCAGAATGCAGCCGTCGCGCTGAAGCTCGCGCTGCTGGCCACCTTCTGCGGCCTCGCGGTCTTCGGCGGCGGCCCCTGGAGCGGCCTCGCCGCGGCGGATCCGCCGCCGTTCTCGCTGACCGCCTTCGCGCTCGCCCTGATGTGGATATCGTTCAGCTATTCGGGCTTCAACGCGGCCGTCTACGTCGCCGGCGAAGTGCCGTCGGCGGAAGTGATCGTGCCCCGCGCCCTGCTGCTCGGCACGCTGCTCACGGTGTTCCTCTACCTCGCGCTGAACGCCGTCTTCGTCCTCGCGCCGCCGTTCGAGGCCGCCGCGGGTCAGGAGGACGTGGCGGCGATAGCCGCACGCGCCCTGGGCGGCGAACCGCTGGCGGCGGCCGTCCGTCTCCTGATCGCGCTGGCGCTGTTCACCTCGGTCTCGGCGATGGTCATGGCGGGACCGCGGGTCTACGCGAAGATGGCCGAGGACGGCCTGTTCCCCCGCGCATTCCGCTCCCGGGACGGCGCACCCACGGCGGCCGTGGCGCTGCAGGGTACGCTGGCCGTCGGCGTCGTCTGGCTGACCGGCCTGCGGGAACTGCTATCGTATCTCGGCTTCACGCTCGGACTGAGCGCCGCCGGCACAGTCGCTGCGCTGTTCCTCGCCGTGCGGCGCCAACCCGGGCGCCGGCACGAACTGCCGGGCTATCCCTGGGCATATCCCTGGGCATATCCCCTGGCACCGGCCGTGTTCGTCGTTTTCACCCTGCTCTTCGCGGGGCTCGCCGCCACCGTGAACCCCCACGAGATGCTGGCGGCGGTCGCCACCATCGCGTCCGGCGCCCTCCTCTACCGCCTGACCCGCGGCCGCCGGCCGGTTTGACCGCCGGCATGTTGCGGGATTACCGTCAGTGAACAGGGACACCGCAACCATGGACAAGGCGAAAGAATTGCGTGGCTTGCTCCGATCGCTGCCGCTGGCGGCCATCATCGGCATCGGCGTGCCGCTGGCTGCCTGCGGAGAATCCTCCTGGGAAGCGCAGCGCCTGGCGCTCGCCGGGGCGGTGGAGAAACAGGTGCGGGAGACCGCCGATTACACCGGCAAAGAGCGTCTCGACCCGGCGGTCGTGGAGGCCATCCGCGACGTGCCCCGCCACGAATTCGTCCCGCCCGCCTACCGGGAGTACGCGTACGAAGACCGGCCCCTGCCGATCGGCGAGGGGCAGACGATCTCCCAGCCCTATATCGTCGCACTGATGACGGATCTCGCGTCGGTCGGGACAGATTCCACCGTGCTCGAGGTGGGCACGGGCTCGGGCTATCAGGCCGCCGTCCTGGCCGGGATCGCGGCTCACGTCTACACGATAGAGATCGTCGCGCCCCTCGGCGAGCGCGCCGCGGAGACACTGGAACGGCTCGGCTACGACAACGTCAGCGTCAGGATCGGCGACGGCTACCAGGGCTGGCCGGAAGCGGCGCCGTTCGATGCGATCGTGGTCACGGCGGCTCCGGAGACGGTGCCGCCGCCGCTGATCGAGCAGCTGAAAGTCGGTGGCCGACTCGTCATCCCGGTGGGCCCGGAGGGCGGCGCCCAGTCGCTGGAGGTGTTCGAGAAGCGCCCCGACGGCTCGGTGACGTCCCGGCACGTGCTGCCGGTCCGTTTCGTCCCGTTCACCCGCGACGCCGCTGACTGACGTTCCTGCGGGAGGGCCTTCAGGCCCGAAGAGTGAATGTGGCAGCCGCGCCGGTCATTGGTTACATTGCCCGGCGAAACTCACGAGCAGAGGCAGAGGGGGGAACTCCATGATCCAGCGCTGGCGGAACCATCGACTATCGGCACACGGCATCGCTGCCGCGGGCGCATTCCTGCTTGCGGCCTGCGTGCAAGCGCAGAGTGACAAGCCCTTCGCGGTCGAACCGGTCACCTCGTTCGACGAACCCTGGGCCATGGCCTTCCTGCCGGACGGCCGCCTGCTGGTCACCGAGAAGAAGGGCAACCTGCTCGTGGTGACCCGGGACGGCGGGAAGTCCCGCCCCGTGCGCGGCGTGCCGGACGTGGACTACGGCGGCCAGGGCGGACTCGGCGACGTCATGCTGCACCCGGATTTCGCGGAGAACGGCGTCATCTATCTGAGCTATGTGGAGGCCGGCGTCGCCGATACCCGCGGCGCTGCCGTGATGCGTGCGACGCTGGAGCTGAACGAGCGCGGCGGCCGTCTCTCGAACGCCGAGGTAATCTGGCGCCAGTACCCGAAGGTGGTCGGCTACGGCCATTACGGGCACCGGCTGGCATTCGACGACGAGGGCTATCTGTGGATCACCTCCGGCGACCGCCAGAAGTTCACGCCGGCCCAGGACATGCAGAGCAACATGGGCAAGATCCTGCGCCTGAACGAGGACGGCTCGGAGCCCGCCGACAATCCTTACGCGAACTACATCGAGCAGAACCCGCTGGTCGACGACATCGGCGTCTACGGCGAATTCTGGTCGCTGGGCCACCGCAACCCGCTGGGCATCGACATCGACCTGGACGGCCGTATCTGGGTCATCGAGATGGGCCCGGCCCACGGCGACGAGCTGAACCACATCGTCCGCGCCGAGAACTACGGCTATCCCGAAGTCTCCGACGGCGACCACTACGACGGTCGCGAGATCCCGGACCACGACACCCGGCCGGAATTCAGGACGCCAGCGGTCGCGTGGGTGCCGGCCATCTCGCCGGGCGACCTGATGATCTACAAGGGCGACCTGTTCGGCGACTGGCGCGGCGATGCCTTCGCCGCCGGGCTTTCTTCCAGCGCCATCGTACGGATCGAGCTCGACGGCGACAGTGCGCGAGAGGCCGGGCGCTACGACATGGGTGCGCGCATCCGCGCCCTCGCGGAAGGGCCGGACGGCGCCATCTGGGTGCTGGAAGACGAACGCGGCGACAGCCGGGGAAGGCTGCTGAG
>CAYQZN010000169.1:0-5988 GCA_964421805.1 uncultured Woeseiaceae bacterium | reverse complement strand
TAGCGTCCGGGCGGCGAGCCGAACGACAGCAGCCTGTCGTGGTAGCGGCGCAGGCTGAAGTCCTCGCCCCGGCGTGCCTCCACCTCCCGGCGCAGGTCGGCATGCTCCTGGTAGCCGACGAAGTAGGTGGAGAGTTGGGCGGAGGTGAGCTGCGCCCGCGTCCACTTGCCGGCGGCCTCGCTCTCTTCCTGGAAGGCGCCTTCCACCATCAGCCGCATGGCCTCGTCCCGGGTCATGCCGTCGACGTGGATGGCCTGGTCGAGGATGGCGTTGACCACGCCGCGCAGATACCACTTCAGGTTGATGAGGCGCATCAGCGGATCGCCGTCCAGGTAGCCCTCTTCGATCATCAGCCGCTCGGCGTACACCGCCCAGCCCTCGATGAACGGGCCCGAGGAGAGCACGGAGCGCAGCACGGAAGGATACTCGTTGGCGTGGGCCAGCTGCAGGTAGTGCCCGGGCATGGCTTCGTGGATGGTGAGGTCCTGCAGCGAGTACAGGTTGTACTCCCGCAGGAAGGACTCCACCTGCTCCTCGGTCCAGTCCTCGGGCAGGGGCGCCACGGCATAGAAGGTCTTCTGGCCCTTGTCGAGGGGCCCGGGCGGGTCGAGATACGCTACCGCGATACCGCGCTGGAACTCCGGCATGACGATGATCTCGATGGGCTCCTCGGGCACGCGAACGAGGTTCTTCTCGCGCACGAAGGCGGTGGTCTGGGCGAGTTGGCGCTTCACCACCTCGACGATCTCGCCCCGTTCCGGCAGCGCGTCATAGGCCACCTCCAGCGCGGAGCGGATCACCGCCTGCTTGAAATGCTCCGTCGGCGTGTCGGGGAACTGGGTGTAGGGGTAGCGCTCGGCATAGACGGTCCTGGCCACCTCGTACATCTCGCCCCGCACCCGCTGATATTCCCGCTCCGCCCGTTCACGGACCTCGGCGCGGCCGAGAGGCGAATCCAGGGCGAAGGCAAGCTTGCGCTCGAACAGCTCCCGGCCCAGCCGGAAGTCGCCGGCGGCCGCCGGCAGCAGCGTCTCCTCGAGCCAGACCTGGTGTTCCTCGATGGCGGCACGGGCGGCGCCCACCGCCGCATCCAGCCGCTGGCGCGCACCGGCGTCCAGCGCATCGGCTGCCGGCAGCACCATGGCCTCGATGACCGTCAGCACGCCCGGGTTCTGGGCGACGGCGGTCTCGGCGTGCACGGGGGGCACCCGGGACGGCTCGAGGGTGGCGCGGACCTCGGCCAGGAAACGGGGCATGGCCTCCAGACGGCTGGCGGCGCTGGCAAGCCGCTGCTCCAGTGGGGCGAACTCGCGGGCCATGAGCGCATAGATCGAACTGCCAGCGAGGCCGGTGTAGACGAGGGGGTCCCAGGCCCAGTCGCGGAGCTGCTCCAGCCGCCAGATCGCATAGCGGGACTCGTGCTCCAGCAGGCCCGCATCCACCCGGGCGGCGCGGGAGAGTTCGCCCCGATCGATGGCGGCCAGCTCCTCCAGCACGCTGCTATAGAACGCGGTCTCCGCGGCGCGAGCCTGCGGCGTGATGCGGTCCAGCTCGCCGTCGAAGCGATGATCGCCCAGGCGGGTGGCCGTGACCGGCGACAGAGCCGGCATCTCGTCGAGATAGCGCGCGGCCAGGGCCTCGAAGCGCTCGTCCGCGGATTTCTGCGCGCCCATCAGGGGTGTGGCGGCGGCGAGCAGGGCGAGGCAGGCGGCGGTCAGGACAGGGCGCAGCACGGGGCCGGCGTCCCTAGGCGCGCCCGCCGGCGCCGGCGTGCCATTGCTGCTCCGCTGCGGAAGCCTGCTCCAGCAGGCTGTCGAACAGGGCCCGTGCGCTCTCCATGGGCACCGGCAGCATGCCGAGCCGGATCGACGTCACCATGGCCAGCGCCTGCACGACGTCGCCGTTGCTCACCGGCGTGTCGGCGGTCACGTATTCGCTGAGCGTATCGAGAAGTGCCTCCAGCATATCGCCGACCGCCGCCGGGTCGCCGGTCTCCGGGTGCAGCGGGAACTCGATCGTCCGTTCTTTGCCGTCGGCGGTCTTCAGGCTGAATGCAAGCGCGTCCATAGTCTCTCCTTCGGCGGGCGTCGGGCGCCCCGTTCGATGCCGGTCCGGCCCCGGCACACTCTCAAAACAAAAAAACCGCTGCAACTCGGCCGGAGCGGCAGCGGTCTTCTTCCTCGCCGGCCCGGTGACGGGCCGGCCAGACGTTCCCGGTTGTAGTGTCGCGTGGCGACGCCTCGCAAGGACCGGACGACTGGATGATCAGGTGCGCTCGGTGGCCACCAGCTCGTCGATCACCTCCAGCAGCGTGTCGTAGCCGCCGGCTTCCTGGCCGCCGGTGCGATACTTGCCGTTCACCACGATGGCCGGCACGCCGGTGATGCCGTAACGGCGGTTCAGGTCGGCGGCGCGGCGCAGCTTCTGGTCCACCTCGAACGAGTTCCAGGCCTTGTCGAAGCTCTCCTCGTCGACGCCGAAGCGGGCGAAGAACTCCTTCAGCCGGCCCTCGGTGGCCAGCGTGTTGCCGTTGCCGTGATACTCGGTGAAGAACGCCTTGTGCAGGCCCTCGTGGTCCTCCAGCGCGCCGGTCCTGGCCAGCACCTCGGCCGTGTAGAACGCCCGGGCGTGGGTCTGCAGGGTGCGGTTCCAGACGGCCGGGATGCGCACGAAGGCCACGTCGGCCGGGACGTCGTCCGCCCAATCCTCGATGATCGGGTCGAAGGTGGCGCAGTGGCCGCAGCCGTACCAGAACACCTCGGCCACCTCGATCTTGTCGCCGCCCGTCACGGTCGGCTGGGCGGGCATCAGGCGAGTGTAGTGCCTGCCTTCGGTGAACCGGGTCTCGCTCTGTTCCTTGTTGCCACCGCTGCCCGCCAGTCTCAGCGCGCGGTCGTCCGCCGGCGCCTCCTCGGCGGTCTCGCCGGCGGACTCAAGCACCGGCTGGGCTTCTTCCTGCGCGGCGGACTCGGCCACGGCCGCCTCCGGCGCGGGAGCCGTTTCTTCCGCCGCGGGACGGGTGTCCGCCGTGTCCGGCGCGGGCGCCTCGCTGTCCTGGCCGCAGGCGGCGAGGGCGAGCGTGGCGAGTGTCAGGGGCAGTAGGAGGAGTCTCGGCTTCATGATGTCCCTTCTGTCTCTGGCAATGGTCGTGAGCAATGGTCGTGTCTGTAAGGATGTCCGTCCGCTGTTCGACCGGCGCGCGCCGGTCGAGTTCAGCACGTTACTTCAGGCCCTGGACGTAGGAGGCGAGCGCCTCGATCTGCTCGTCGTTCAGACGCTCGGCGATGTTGTTCATGACCTTGTTCATGCTCGACTTGCGCTCGCCCGAGCGATAGGCCTCGAGCGTGGACGCGGTGTAGGTGGCGTGCTGGCCGCGCAGCTTCGGATAGGCGGCTGCCGGATTGCCGAGACCCCTCGGGCCGTGGCAGGCGATGCACGCGGAGATGCCGGCTTCCTGGTCGCCGCCCCGGTAGAGGCGTTCGCCCATCGCCACGAGGTCCGGGTTCGCGACCGCGCGGGGCGGCAGGTCCTGGGCCTCGAAGTACACGCCCAGGTCCTTCATGTCCTGGTCGGACAGGCCCATTGCCTGGCTGGACATGAGCACGTTCTGGCGGTCGCCGTTCTTGAACGCCATCAGCTGCTCGTAGACATAGCGCGCGTTCTGCGCCGCCAGATTGGGCCATTCGGGATTTACGCTGACGCCGTCGGCCCCGTGGCAGGCGGCGCAGGTGGTGGACTTGGATTTGCCGGCCTCGGCCGACCCGTCGATCAGACTCTCGGCGTTGGCGCCGGCGCCGAGCAGCAGAAGGGAGGCGAGGCAGGCCGGTCGCAGGAAATTTCGCAGAAAAGTCGGCAGCAAAGTCTCAGGCATCATTCAGTTCCAACCATTCCAAACCGTTGCATTGATCCGGTCTCGGCCGGACGCCGGGCTGCATCCGGATCCCGAATTCAGCTTTGGGGCGGCGGCCGGTCCGGCGCAGCCCGCACAGGGAGCGTGATAGACTCGCGCAAACCCCGAATTATACATGAAAAGGCGCCTGCCGAAGGGTCTGTACGCCCATGTCGCAATACCCTGCCGCCCGCTTTATTGCCAGCGCCCACAACCCGTCCCAGTTCCTGCCGGACAACGGCCGCGAGGTGGCATTCGCCGGCCGGTCCAATGCCGGAAAATCCAGTGCCATCAACACGATAGTCAACCGCCGGCAGTTCGCTCACACCAGCAAGACCCCCGGCCGTACCCAGCTCGTGAACTTCTTCGAGCTGTGGGAGGAGGCCCGCCTGGTCGATCTGCCCGGCTACGGTTTCGCCCGCGTGTCGGCGTCCATGCAGCGCCACTGGCGCGGGCTGATGAGTGCGTACTTCGCCGGGCGCCGGAGCCTGACCGGGCTGTTCCTGATCGTGGACATCCGCCGGCGGCTGACCGACTTCGACTGGCAGATGCTGGATCTGGCCGAGGGGATCGACGTGCCCGTGCACGTGCTGCTGACCAAGGCGGACAAGCTCAAGCGCGGCCAGGCCGCGTCGGATCTGGCGAAGGTGCGCAAGGAGCTGGACGGGGCCGCGACGGCCCAGCTCTTCTCCGCGCTGAAGCGCGAAGGCGTGGCGGAGGCGCGGGGGCGTCTGGAGGCCATGCTGGGCGGCACTGCGGAGGCGGCGGCAGGAGCGCAGCGGGAAGCTCAGTAAAAAAAGCCCCGACGCGTCTGAAACAGGGGATACGCGCCGGGGCCATGGTGCAACAGGCTTGGGGTGACCGTGTTGCAGTCCCGCTGAGGGAGGTCAGCGGGTGAGTGGATTGGGGCCACTCGGTATCGTTTGACGGGGATCGGCGGGGGGAGTTCCCGGCCGTACCCAGGAATTGGATCGGAAGCGATTCCGGTCAGTGCGCCTCGTCCCAGTTGGCGCCGATGCCGGTGTCCACCTTCAGGGGCACGGCGAGTTCCGCCGCCCGGCTCATGCGCTCGACCAGACCGTCGGTCACCGTGCCGGCCGCGGCCTCCGCCACCTCCAGCACCAGCTCGTCGTGCACCTGCATGATGACGCGGGCGTCCACGGCCTCCCCGGCGAGCCAGCGGTGCACGTCGATCATGGCGCGCTTGATGATGTCGGCCGCGGTGCCCTGCATCGGCGCGTTGATGGCGCTCCGCTCGGCGTACTGGCGCCGCTGCACGTTGCGGGAGTTGATCTCCGGCAGGTACAGGCGCCGGCCCATGACGGTCTCCACGTAGCCCTTCTCGTGGGCCTGTTCCCGGGTGGAGTCCATGTAGGCCCGCACGCCCGGGTAGCGCTCGAAATAGCGGTCCACGTAGGCCTGGGCGTCCGCCCGCGGGATCCCCAGCTGCCGGGCGAGGCCGAACGCCGACATGCCGTAGATGAGGCCGAAGTTGATGGCCTTGGCCGAGCGGCGCTGCTCGCCGGTGACCTCGTCCAGCGCGGTGTCGAAGACCTCGGCCGCCGTTGCCCGGTGGATGTCCTCGTCGTCCGCGAAGGCGGTGAGCAGGCCCTCGTCGCCGGACAGGTGGGCCATGATCCGGAGCTCGATCTGGGAGTAGTCCGCCGCGAGGATGCGGTAGCCTTCCGGCGCCACGAAGGCCTGGCGGATGCGCCGGCCTTCCGGGGTGCGGATGGGGATGTTCTGCAGATTCGGGTCGGAGGAGGACAGCCGGCCCGTGGCGGCGACCGCCTGGTGATAGGAGGTGTGGATGCGCCCGTCGCTGCCGACCAGCTCGGGCAGCTTGTCGGTGTAGGTGCTCTTCAGCTTGGACAGGCCGCGGTATTCCAGGATCACCTCCGGCAGCTCGTAGTCGGCGGCCAGCTCCTGCAGCACGTCCTCGGCGGTGGATGGCTGCCCCTTGGGCGTCTTGCGGACGACCGGGAGCTGCTGGCGCTCGAACAGGATCTCCTGCAGCTGCTTCGGCGAGCCCAGGTTGAACGGCCCGCCGGCGATCTCGTGGGCCTTCTCCTCGGCGGCGCGCATCTTCTCCGCCAGCT
>CAYQZN010000168.1:0-5992 GCA_964421805.1 uncultured Woeseiaceae bacterium | reverse complement strand
GTTCCAGGGTCGGTTCCAGCGTCGATTCCGCTGCCGTTGCCAGCGCCGGCTCCTCTTGCGCCGCTGCCGCCACGGTGCTGTCCGCAGCATCCATGGCTGCGATCGCCGGGCCGCCTGGCAAGCCGGCCGGCGGATAGCGCAGGACGACGAAGGCCAGCGCGATCACCAGCAGCAGACCCGTCAGGAATCCGAGCACGCGAGTCATGGCGTCATTCCCTCCTCGCCGCCTGGCGGCCGACGGGGACGTCCAGTCGGCGGATCGAGACCGCCGCGTCGGCCGCTCGGTCCAGGCCCGCCAGCCAGGCGTCGGCGTCGACGGACGCGCCGTCCTCAGCGGCACAGTCGTCGGGCAGCCGGTCCAGGTGGCGGCGCAGACCGGCGGCAGCGGCGTCCACCGGCACGGCCAGCGCTATCCAGTGCTCGCGCATGGCGGCTCGGGGCGGACGCAGCGCGTGCGCCCAGCCGGCCGGGGCCGACGGGAATCGCAGGGTGGCCTCGCCGTAGCTGCGGCCGGGCACCCGGCCGTAGCGGCCGCAGCGGCCCGGCATCATGCGCACGAGTCCGGCCGCGGGGTCGCGGCGCAGCAGGAACACCTCGGCGTCGCCGCTGACCTCGATCTCCAGCGCGAAGCAGTCGTCGTCGGCCAGGCTCTCGCCCGGGCGCAGCACCCGGGCGCCCCGGCGCCAGGGGTCGGCGCGGCGGCACATCCAGTGATCGTTCGGCGTCAGCAGGCGCAGTGCGCCCAGCTCGACGGAGCGGGCGGAGGCGAAACCGGTGTCTCTTGCCGGCGGCGCAGTGGGCGGCGCGGCGGGCGGCGCGGCGGGCCGTGCACCGTCCGCATCCGTCACGGAAGGCGCATCCGGCGGCGACCGGCGCGCGAGGCGGCCGGGGTTGGCCGTCGCGACGTAGGCAGCCACGTCGGTGACCGGGAAACGCGCACCGGTTGTGGCCGGCCGCGCCTGCACCCAGAACTGCTGCAGATCGCCGTCGATGCCATACAGCCGGCCGCTCAGGATCAGGTTCGCCGCGGCCGGATCCGGCACGCTGCGGATGTGCGGCGAGCGGGCCAGGTTGTTGGCGACGAGCTGTACGGTGGCGGCGACGAAGGCGTCCTGGCCGGCGGCCTCCGCATGCACCACCAGCGGCTCGCCGACGAAGCCGCAGAAATCGGCGGCGAGTTGCGCGGCCAGCCGTTCGGCCAGCAGATCGCCCTCGTCCTCGCGGAAGGGGTCGTCGCGCAGGCCGCGGGATTCCCCGGTGGCAGCCGGCTGGCGGGAGCGCGCGTACTGGCCGCGGGTGAGCCGCCCGTTCCACTCCCGGCCGAAACCGGTGACCCAGAGCCCCTCCTCCCGGTCGAGCGCGCGGATGGCGAGACGGTGGGAACCGGGTCCGCTCTGCTGCAGGTCGACCGCGATGACGTAGTGGGCATCCTCGCGACGGACGCAGTCACCCGCGCTGCGGCCGCCCTCCCATACCAGATTCACGCCCGGCGTCGACTGCAGGAAGCGGGTCAGCCGCAGCGACAGCGCCCGGGAGAGGGAATCCGGTGCCGCCTGGGGCTCGTCGCCGCGCATGACGGCGACGGTGACGGTCTCGCGGCGGAAGCGGGGATGGGTGGTCAGCGTCTCCGCCAGATAGGGTTCCAGGTCCTGGTCGAACCAGGCCTGCAGGGACGACTCGTCGCTGCCGGACCAGGCGAAGGCGCCGTAGTCCGCCGTCGCGCAGCCGGCAGCGGCAAGCACCAGGACGAGCAGCCCGGCGAGACGCCCGATCCGGGCACTCGCGATCCGTGCACTCGCGTTCACGACCGATCCTCCAGCCGCAGGAATCCGTCGGCGTCGATCACGAGGTCGCCGCCATCGTTGACGGCGATGATGCGGCCGAGCGCGGCGGCGGTGGCCGGCGGCAGCGTGACGCCCCAGCGCACGCCGCCGGGCGGCACGACCGCGCTGCGGCGCAGAGTATCCAGTACGGGTGCGGGCACCGTCTGCGGTGTCATCTCGTGCACCTGGCCGGGGGCGGCGGCGGAGCGAAAAGCGGGCCGGCCGTCCACCATCATGAAGCGCCAGACCCGGTCCCGGGCGAAGGCATAGAGCGCCACCTCCTTGCGCTCCACCAGGCCGACCAGTGCCGCGTCGGAATCGAAGCGCAGGGAGAAGCCCGGCTCGGGTTCGGCGGCCGGCGGCGGTGCTGCATCGGGCTGTTGCTCGGGCTGTGGCTCGGGCTGTGGCTCGGGTGCCGATCGCGGGGAAGGCTCCGGTACCGGTTGCGGCGGCGGCGCCTCGAACCGGGGCTCCGGCGTCGTTGCTGCGACAGGTTGCGGTTGCGGCACCGGTTGCGGTTGCGGTGCTGGCCGGAGCTGCGGCTCAGCCTGCTGTATGGGTTGTATGGGTTGTATGGGTTCGGCGGGCTCGGGCGGCGCGGCGGGTACGGGTTCCGCCGGAGGCTGCGTAACCGAAGAAACGGTGGAAACGGTGTCCGGCACCTCTTTTGTGCGTTTTGCAACTTGTTCGGGGACGCTCTGCACCAGCGCGAAGATGGCCACCAGACAGAACGCGAGGATGGCCATGAAGCGCATCACGTCCGTCTCCAGGTGCTCCATGCCTCCCTCGCCGCTAGCCGCGCCGGGGGAAGGCAAGCCCGTCCACGGCTGCCTGCCCATATCCGTCCTCCTTGCGGCCGGCCGGCGTGGCCAGCACGGCCAGATGCGCCTCGATGCGCGCGAGCGCCGCCAGCATCTCCACGCCGGTCTCGCCGGCGGTCGCCTCGTAGTAGCGGCGCAGCGGCGCACCGACGGTGAGCGTCTTCACCACCCGCATGAGATAGCCGCCGATGCCGCCGAAGATCGTGGTGGAGAGGGCCACCAGGATGCCGCCGTTCACCATGCGCTGCAGCACGGCGAAGGCGCCGTCGTCCACACTCGCCGCCGGATCGCCGAGCGCGTAGAGCAGAGCGCCGCGCATGCCGATGGCCGTCCAGATCACGCCCACGCCGAAGAACAGGCTGGTCCAGGTATCGGTGAGCTGCTCGGCATGGGCCACGGAATCGAGGGACGCGCCGCGCGCCACCCGGCGGCGCAGCCGTGACAGGCTGCGCACGTACAGCGCGAGAACGACGGCGAACACGGGCAGCGACAGCCCCAGGTTGCGATACGCCCAGTCCAGCGCCTCGGCCAGCGTCCACGCCGGCACGCCGCCGGCGGAGCCGACCGCGTTGGCGGGGGCAAGAGCGTCGGCGGCGAGCATCATGCCGCCGGCGGCGACCAGGCCCGCCAGCACACCGGCGGCAAGACCGCTCGCGAAACCGCCCTTCCCGGCTGTCGCCTCCACCACGCTGTCCTACCGGGCCGCGCAGGCCGTGCAGGTGGCCTCGAGCACGAGCTCGGTCTCCTGGTACAGACGGTCGGCCCGGTAATAGCCGGGCGCGTCCTGGCTCACCCGGAGCAGGCCCTGCTCCTTGTCCAGCAGCTCGGCCTCCATGGCGGTCAGCACCTGACGCTTGCGCGGGCAGGTATAGGCGCAGTTGTTGTAGTCGCCCATCAGCGAGACGTACTTCACGTTGAAATAACGGTTGTACGCACGCTCCGCCTGACGCTTGGACAGCAGTCCCTGATCCGCGGCCGTCAGCAGGAAGTCGGAGAACTTGCGCTTGTTGTCGGGGCCGGGGTCGCCCTCGGCGATGCCGAGCAGCTCGGCGTAGTAGCGGTCGAACTCGGCCTCGCAGCCGTCGGCCAGCTTCGCCTCGGCCGCGTCCATCGCCTGATCCAGGCTGGCCGTGCGCGGCAGACTGCAGTCGGCGGTGGTGGTAGCGCAGCCGGCCAGGGCCAGTGCGCCCAGAGCCAGCGCCAGCATCAGGCCAGTGCGGATGTTACTCGGATTCATGTCGCTCCTCCTCGGCCGCGGGTTCCGTCAGAACTCCAGCGGGCTGGTGTATTCCTCTTCGAAAGTGCCCGGCGGGGGTGCGGCGATCTGCGGGCCCGGCTCGTAGTCGCCGAACAGGATGGCCTTCACCCCGTCCACCACTTCCTGCATCTCCGGCGTGATGACGCCGAAGGACTGGTTCAGCTGCTCCATGAGCGTGGCCCGGGCGATCTCCTCGCGGGTGCGGGCGATGAGATCCGAGGCCTCGGCCATGTCCAGGTACATGTCGGAGGCGATCACCGCCAGCGAATGGCTGTTGCGGTTCACGGACGAGGTGGCCACCAGCTTGTAGTACTGCTCGAAGCGCTGGGACAGGCGGATGCCGGAGCGCCCGCGCAGCACCGGCGCCGGCTCCGCCTTCGAGCCCTCACCGACACCGAGCAGGGTCTCCTGCAGGGTCCAGGAGGTCATCTTGTTGCCGAGCTCGCTGCGGAGTCGGCGCTCCAGGCTTGCGTGGGTGTTCTGGACGGAGCGCTCCATGTCCGGCAGGCGCTCGGACATGATATTCAGCATCTCGAGATAGGTGGCACCGAGCTGCTTGGCGATGCGCTGGCAGCCGGGGTCGTCCTCGGCGCCGTCGCATTTGGCCTCCTGGTAGAGGCGGCGCTGCTGATCCAGCCGGCTGATGGCGTCCTGCAGGCCGGTCTCCATCTCTGCCGCCACGTCGCCCGTCTGGCGGATATCCTCCAGCACGGTGGTGGGGAAGAGCTGGATGGTGGGCGCCGTGCTCGCGAAACTCAGCGCCGGCAGGACGACGAGTGCGATGGTGGCGGCCAGGTAGTGCCAGAAGGCGGCGGGGCGCTGCGCCTCCCGTAACCCCGTGCCACCGCCGTGCGGCATTGTGGTTCTCGGCTCCATGGTCGTCTCCCATTGATCGGGAGACTCAGGCTAGACGGGCAGCGCTGAACGGAAGCTGAACGGTTGAATTGCGAAGGAATTGGGGAGGATTCGCGGATCGATTAGGCTGTGATCGCCGCGTGTATTGTCGCGAGTCCGGGTAGCGACGGCAGGTCCAGGACCCGGTCCCGCAGCGTCCGGACGGCGGGCCTCGAGAGCGCCCGCCCCGCGTTGCCCTCGAACTTGGCGACGATGTCGGCGCGGGACAGCGGCCGCTGGTCCGCGCCCCGGTTTACCGCCTCCCGATGGCGGAGTTCGCGCCCGTCACGGGTGTGGATAACTACCTCGCCGGGGAAATAGCGCGGGAAGGTCGACTCCGGATCCACCTCGTAGCTGCAACGATCCGCCAGAGCGAGTACCTCCGGGTCGACGAGCACCTCGTCCTCGAGTTCGTCCAGGGTGAATCGCCCCTTCACCAGCGTGGCGGCCATCAGGTACTGCACGCTGAACTTGGCCTCGTAGTCGCCCTGCGGCCGCCGCTTGCGGGTCTGCGGCTCGCAGACCACGTCCACCTCGTCGGCGTGTACTCGCGCCACCATCCGCTCCACATCGTCGGGCGTTATGCCGTGCTCTGCCACGAGTGCCAGGACGCAATCGGCATACGCATGGTTGTAGTGGCACACGGGATAGGGCTTGATGCCCACGCGCAGCATCTCCCAGCGCTCGCCGAGGCCCGTCAGCCGCGACGCCAGGGCAGTGCCGGCGTCCTGGTCGCCGTCCGCGCCGCCGTCTTCGCCAAGATAGGTCCGGTACAGCCCGAAGCGTCCTTCGTAGGCCTGCGCAGGACCCGTGAAGCCGCCGCGGGCGAGCCCGGCTGCCTGCAGGCCGCAGGCAGCGGCCCAGCCGGGGTGAATGCGTTTGGTCCAGGCGCCGTCCTCCAGGAACTGCAGCGCCCCGCCGGCCAGGCTGAGCGTGATGCCCTGCGCCCGGGCCAGCGCGGCAGGGTCCATCCGCCAGAGGCGCCCCGCCGCCAGCGTGGCGCCGAACGCCCCGACCACGCCGGTGGGATGGAAGCCGCGCTTCTGGAAGGCGCCGCCCACGCTGCCGATGCGCGCATCGGCCTCCACGGCGACCAGGTAGGCGGCCAGGGCCTCTGCCCCCGTGGCATCCGCGTTCAGCCCGGCGGCCAGCACGGTGGGCAGGGCGCTGGCCGAGGTATGCACGATGCTCTCGCC
>CAYQZN010000167.1:0-6018 GCA_964421805.1 uncultured Woeseiaceae bacterium | reverse complement strand
TGACCGAGATCGGGTCGACGCCGGCGAAAGGCTCGTCCAGCAGCACGAAGCGCGGGTCGGCCGCCAGCGCCCGGGCGATCTCCACGCGCCTGCGCTCGCCGCCGGACAGGCTCATGCCGAGGCTGGTGCGCACGTGCCCGACGTGCAGCTCGTCCAGCAGCTCGTCGAGGATGCGCTCGCGGTCGCTGCGCTCCAGTTCGTCCCGGGTCTCCAGGATGCCGAGCACGTTCTGCTCCACGGTGAGCTTGCGGAAGATGGACGCCTCCTGGGGCAGGTAGCCGAGGCCGAGCCGGGCGCGGCGGTGCATGGGCAGGTGGGTGAGGTCCTGGCCGTCCAGCAGGATGCGCCCCTTGTCGCAGGGGATCAGGCCCACGATCATGTAGAAGGCGGTGGTCTTGCCGGCGCCGTTCGGGCCCAGCAGGCCGACGACCTCGCCGCTGGAGATTTCCAGCGAGATACCCTTGACGACTTCCCGGAACTTGTAGCTTTTGTGGACGTCCTGGACGCTCAGGATGCTCATGGCGCCTCGTCGTCGTCCAGGCGCCGCTCCACCTCCTCGGGCACGATCGTCAGGCTCACCTTGCCGTCCTCGCCCTCCCGACCGCGGGCGGTCACCACCTGCTGGTTGAGGTCGTAGACCAGCAGGTCGCCGGCGATGGTGTTGGAGCCCTCGGTGATGCGGGCGTCGTCGGTGAAGGTGACCCTGCCGGCGGTCAGGTCGTACTCGAAGCGGCCGGCCCGGCCGGTGGTGACCGTGCCTTCCTCGGGCCGTTTGTCCCGGAACCGGGCGGGTTCGCCGGTGGCCACGGCACTGGACAGGCGGTGATCCCTGAACGTGAGTTCGGCGCTGTCGCAGAGGATGTTGGTGGTGTCCACGTCGATGCGCACATCGCCTTCGAAACGCCACACGCTGTCGCGGAAGTCCGGGCTGCTGTCGCCGCCGAACAGTGTCTGGCCCCGGTCCGCTTCTATACCGATGGTGCCCTGGGTGATGCGCAGTCCGCGGAATACCATCAGGTTGTTGCGACGATCGAATTCGCTGGAGTCGGCATCGAGAGAGATCGGCAGCCGGCTGTCGATGCCCTCGCGGATGCTCTGGCCCCAGGAGGCGAGGGGAGCCGCCAGCAGGACGGCGGCCGCCGCCACGAGGGACGCGGTCGCGAGTCGCTTCTTGAACCCTCGCCGGCGCACGTTGCGCCCGGCGTCAGGGCATGAATTTGCCGCTGACATTGGACTTCAGCTCCACTCGGTCTTCCTGCAGGAATGCTAGCATGCCGGTCGCCGACAGACTCTGCTCGCCGATGCGGATTGTGACGCGTTCCTCGGTGCTCGCCGTCTTCGCGCGGGGGTCGAATTCCAGGTACGGGGTGGTGAGCTCGGTGACCTCGCCGTTGTCGTCCGGCTCGCTGACTGCGCGCACGTCGCCGCTCAGCACGATATTCCGCGACGCCGGCTCCAGCACGCCGCTGGCGGCGGTCAGGGACCAGGGCACGGTGGCCTCCGGGCTGTAGCGCACCGTCACCTCGGTGAGTTGCACGGGACCGCCGTCCTCGGCCTGGGTGGCCTCCGCCGCATGCAGTCGGTACAGCACGTCGCCGTCCTCGGCCGTACCGGTGACGGTGGCATCGCGCATGTAGTAGCCGCTGACGATCGTGCTCGGGTCGGCCGCCTCCGGCACCTCCTCGGTTCCACGCAGGCTCAGCAGCCAGGTGCCGACGGCTGCTGCGGTCAGCAGCAGGAGGGCGAGGACGCCGCGCAGGTTCACCCGGATGCGCCTGCGCTGCGGGCGGCGAGTCTTGCCGCGAGTACAAGATCGGCCACTTCCCTGACGGCGCCGTGGCCGCCGCTGCGGGCCGTGACGTAATCCGCGTCGGCGACGATGTCGTCGACGGCATTGGCCACCGCGATGGCGAGGCCGCAGGTCCGCATTGCCTCCAGGTCGGGCAGGTCGTCGCCCACGTAGGCCGCCTCGGCCAGGTCGATGCCGAGTTCCCGGGCCAGTGCGTGGAGTTCGGGGATCTTGTGCCGGCAGCCCTGCACCACCCGGGTCACGCCCAGCTCCGCCATGCGCCTGTCCACGGCGCCGGAGCGCCGTCCGCTGATGATGGCCACCTGCACCCCCGCCTCCAGCAGGCGGCGCACGCCGTAGCCGTCCTGGGTGTGGAAGGCCTTGTACTCCCGCCCGTCCTCGTCCATGAGGAAGCGCCCGTCGGTGAATACGCCGTCCACGTCGAAGACGATCAGACGCAGCCGGGCCAGCCTGTCGTTCAGGTCCGCCACCGCTACATGACGCCGGCGCGGAACAGATCGTGGATGTTCAGCGCGCCGATCAGATGCTCGCGTTCGTCCACGACCAGCAATGCCGTGATCTTGTTCTGTTCGATGATGTGCACCGCCTCCGCGGCCAGGGTGTCCGGGGTCACCGTCAGGCAGCCGGGGTGGGTGACCTCCGCCATGGTCGTGGCGCGGATGTCCACGCCGGTGTCGAGCGTGCGGCGCAGGTCGCCGTCCGTGAAGATACTGACCACCCGGCCGGAGTCGTCCACCACCGCGGTCATGCCGAGCCCCTTGCGGGTCATCTCCAGCAGGCCCGCGCTGAGCGTGACCCCGGGGCTCACCCGGGGTACCTCCTCGCCGGTGTGCATGATGTCGCCCACCGTCAGCAGCAGACGCCGGCCGAGGCTGCCGCCGGGATGCGAGCGGGCGAAATCCTCGGCCGTGAAGCCGCGCGACTCGAGCAGCGCCACCGCCAGCGCATCGCCCATCGCCAGCGTTGCCGTGGTGCTCGCCGTCGGCGCCAGATTGAGCGGGCAGGCCTCTTCCCGCACGCCGACGTCGAGGACCACGTCCGAGGCCTTCGCCAGCATCGAGTCGCGCTTGCCCGTCAGCGTGATCAGCGGCACGCCGAGCCGCTTGACCAGCGGCAGGATGGTGATGATCTCCTGGGTCTCGCCGGAATAGGAGACCGCCATGACCAGATCGGTGGCGGTGATCATGCCCAGGTCGCCGTGGCTCGCCTCGCCCGGATGGACGAAGAAGGCCGGGCTGCCGGTGCTGGCCAGGGTGGCGGCGATCTTGCCGCCGATGTGCCCTGACTTACCCATGCCGGTCACGACGATGCGCCCCGTGCAGGCGAGGCAGAGGCTGCAGGCGCGGTCGAAGTCCTCGCCGATGCGGTCGGCCAGGTCCTGCACCGCCCGCGCCTCGATGCCGAGCACGTTGCGGGCCAGTTCTCTGGTGGCTCTTGCGTCCAGCTTTCGCTCCTGGCGGCGTCGCCGCCGCGGTTCAGTTGAGCGCCTGCCCCAGGTTCTGCGAGACCACGTAGGCGTGGTAAGCCAGGAACGCGACGAGCAGCGCCACGCCTTCCAGTCGGCCGATACGACCGGCGTCTGCGTAATTGTACGTCATCGCGAACAGCACCAGCGTGACGGCCACCATGACGAAGAAGTGCAGCGTCAGCACCGCCGGTTCCACCGTCGCCGGGTGGATGACGACGGCCAGGCCGATGACGGCCAGCAGGTTGAACATGTTGGAGCCGAGAATATTGCCGATGGCGAGCCCCTGCTCGCCCTTCAGGGCGCTTACCAGAGATACCGCCAGTTCCGGCAGGCTGGTGCCGATGGCCACCAGGGTCACGCCGATCACCAGTTCGCTGACACCGATTTCGCGTGCCACCTGCAGAGCCCCGTCCACCAGCAGCTCCGAGCCCACGAGCAGGACGGCGAGCCCCACCGCCAGCCAGAGGATGGCCGTGCGCATGGGCATGTCGCGGGGGATCTCGGCCTCGTACTCCGCCTCGATGGGGTCGCGGGCACGCGCGCCCGTCCCGAGCCGCACGATCCAGTACAGCACCACCACCAGGGCTCCCAGCAGCACGAAGCCGTCGATGCGGGTCAGGCGAAGATCCAGGAACAGGGCGAGCGTGAGCAGGGTCACCGCCAGCAGCAGGGGCATCTCCCGGCGCAGGATGGTCGAGGTGACGAGGATGGGCCGCACTGCCGCGACGGCCCCGAGCACCAGGGCGACGTTGGCGATATTCGAGCCGATCGCGTTACCGAGCGCGAGGCTCGGCCGCCCCGCGAGGGCGGCGACCACGGAGACCAGAATCTCCGGTGCGGAGGTCGCGAAGCCGACGATGGTGAGCCCGATCAGCAGCGTCGGGACGCCCAGATTGCGGGCCGTTCCCGCTGCGCCCACGACGAATCGGTCCGCGCCCCAGATCAGGAGTGCCAGGCCGATCGCGACGGAGATGAGATCGAGCAACATGATTCGGTTCGAACCTCGACAGGGGCGACGCCGCGCCCGCAACAGCCGTCCCCCCACGGCGAAGAGGGGCAGAATCATACACAATAGGGCCGGGCCGCCGCGACGCCCGGCGCAGCCGTTGGGTCGGGACCGCCTTTGGGCTACACTGCGCGCGGAATCATACAGAGTGCTTCATCAGTTTGGGGATGATTACACCTCAGGAAATCTCGCAGCTTATCGAGCAGGGCCTGCCCGACACCCGGGCGCGGGTGGCCAGCGACGACAATACCCATTTCGAGGCCGTCGTCGTGAGCCCGCAGTTCGAGGGTCAGCGGCCGCTCAGGCGCCACCAGATGGTCTATGGCTGCCTCGGCGAACGCATGGGTCGCGAGATCCACGCCCTCTCGATCCGCGCGTTCACGCCGGACGAATGGAGCCGCCAGGGCTGAGGCGCCCGGCGGCCCGGCTTCGACGATGGACAAACTGAAGATCACCGGCGGCGCAGCGCTGGACGGCGAGATCCGTATCTCCGGCGCCAAGAACGCGACCTTGCCGATCCTCGCGGCCACGCTGCTGGCCTCGGAGCGGGTCACCGTCGCCAACGTGCCCCACCTCAGAGACGTCACCACGACCATCTCGCTGCTGCAGCGCATGGGCGTCGAGGTCACCGTGGACGACCGGCTCGGCGTCGAGGTGGACGCCTCGGCCATCCGCGAACTGCGCGCCCCCTACGACCTGGTGAAGACCATGCGGGCCTCCATCCTGGTGCTGGGGCCTCTGGTGGCGCGCCACGGCGCCGCCGACGTGTCTCTGCCCGGCGGCTGCGCCATCGGCGCCCGCCCGGTGGACCTGCACGTGGCCGGGCTGCGCGCGATGGGCGCCGAGGTGGAGATCGAGGACGGTTATATCCGCGCCCGGGCCGGCCGGCTGCAGGGCACCCACTTCGTGTTCGAGACGGTGACCGTCACCGGAACGGAGAACCTGATGATGGCGGCCACCCTGGCCCGGGGTGAGACGGTGCTGGAGAATGCCGCGCGGGAGCCCGAGGTGGCGGATCTCGCCGCCTTCCTGAACAGCATGGGCGCCCGGATCGAGGGCGCAGGCAGCGGCACCATCCGCATCCAGGGCGTAGAGACCCTCTCGGGCACGCGCCATACGGTGCTGCCGGACCGCATCGAAACCGGCACTTACCTGGTGGCCGGCGCCATGACCCGGGGCCGTGTGCGGCTGAAGCAGACCCGGCCGGACATCCTGGAAGCGGTGCTCGCCAAGCTCACGGAGGCGGGTGCCGAGATCCGCACGGGCGAGGACTGGATCGAGCTGGACATGGGCGGGCGACGGCCCCGCGCCGTGGACATCCGCACGGCGCCCTATCCCGCCTTCCCGACGGACATGCAGGCGCAGTTCTGCGCGCTGAATGCCGTGGCCGAAGGCGTGGGCACCATCACCGAGACCATTTTCGAGAACCGCTTCATGCACGTGCTCGAGATGCAGCGCATGGGGGCGCGCATCCGGCTGGAAGGGAATACCGCGATCTCGGAGGGGGTGGAGGCGCTGCAGGGCGCGCCGGTCATGGCCACGGACCTCCGCGCTTCCGCCGGTCTGGTGCTCGCGGGGCTGGTCGCGAAGGGCGAGACCCTGGTGGACCGCATCTACCACGTCGACCGCGGCTACGAGTGCATCGAGGAGAAGCTGCGTCAGCTCGGCGCGGTCATCCGGCGGGTGCCGGGCGAGGGCTAGGGCTAGGGCTAGGGCGACGGCCCGGGCGAGGGC
>CAYQZN010000166.1:0-6026 GCA_964421805.1 uncultured Woeseiaceae bacterium | reverse complement strand
CCTACCTGCGCGGCACCGGCATGGAACTCATGGCCAATTCCAACAACGTGCTGCGGGGCGGGCTGACGCCGAAGCACGTGGACGTGGAGGAGTTGCTGGATGTGGTGACTTTCGAGGGCGGCGAGGCGGAAGTGATCCGCGGCGAGCGGGACGGTGTGGAGTCGGTCTATCGTACCTCGGCCGAGGAGTTCGAACTGCGCCGCATCGACCTGCCGTCCGGCGGCGAGTGGCACAGCGGCCGGGAGCACGGTGCGGACATCCTGATCGTGACCGCCGCGGATGCCGACCTCACGCTGGAGAGCGGCGGCAGAATGCTCGGGCTGGCCCGCGGCGAGAGCCTGTTCGCGCCGGCCGGCGTGACGTATTCCCTGCGAACCGGGGCGCCGGCAACGGTGTTCCGCGCGACCGTACCCGGCGGCTGATGAGGGGCTGACAGGCGGGGCTGAGCCCGGCCTGCCGGCCTGTCGGTGTCGGGCGCCGTCAGTCGGCTGTGAGTCAGTCCGGCGTGGCCTAGCCTAGTCCGGAGTGAACGTGTTGACCGCGTCGCCCGCGGTGACGCTGCCGCCCCGGCCCAGGAACTCCTCCTCCACCATGCGGGCCAGCAGTGCCGGATCGGCGGGCGTGTTGGCGATGAATCGGGCCCCGCCGTCATCCAGCCGGCCGATGACGATGCCGCGCTCGGCGCCTTCTCGCCCGAACACCACCGTGTAGGTCTCGATGGTGCCGCGCCCCGTCGGCCTGTGTTCCCGGACCGCGCTCTCCATGGCGTCGATCTGCTGTTGCAGGGGGGCGGCGTCCGGCCGCTGCCAGCCCCCCTCCGACGGCCGGGCGGAATAGATGCCGAAGGAATGCTTCGTGAGATAGCCGCCGTTGCCGTTCACCAGCGCGTACTCGCCCGGGTTGTTGCGGCAGCGCGCCCAGGCCTCGGCGATGGCGTGCATGGTGTAGTTGTTGCCCGGACCGCCGAAGTAGGGGAGGCCGCCGGTGAGGGTCAGGCCGCGCGAGTCGTCCTCGGCGATGCCGAGCGCCTCGGCCGCCACCTCCACCGCGGACGGGAAACAGCTGTAGAGGTCGAGATAGCGGATGTCGTCGATGCCGATGCCGGCCATGGCCAGCGCCTCGGTGCCGGCCAGCCGGATCGCGGGTGAGCTGTGGTAGTTGACCCGGTCGCCCACCAGCAGCTTGTCGCGCAGGTCGGCGCAGCCGTGCAGGTAGACGCGGTTGTCCTGCGGGATGCCGAGTTCATCGGCCCTGGCCGCGGAGGTGAGTACCAGCGCGGCGCCCTGGTCGACGCCGTCTCGGGCGTTCATCAGCAAGGTGTACGGGAAGCCGATGAAAGGGTTTTCGGCGGACGGCGTGGCGATCTCCTCGGCGCTGCGCCGGCGCGGGAAATAGGCGTAGGGGTTCTCGGCGGCCACCGCGGTGAACGGACTCAGCAGCCGGCCCATGGCGGCCAGGTGATCACGGATGCCGTGCCCGCGCCGGCCCCGGATGGCCTGCTCGAACAGGGGATAGGTCTGCACCGGGAAGCCGATGCCGTGGGCGAGTTCGCGCGGGTCGACGAAAAGGACGCCGAAGCCCCTGTCGTCCAGCTGGCCTTCCACCTCGTCCTGCCAGTCCAGACTCAGCCCGGCCCGGCGTGCCGCTTTCTCGGTGGCCATCGCCTCGCCGCCGGCGAGCAGCACGGCGTCCGCTTTGCCGCTCGCAATCAGCTCGGCGTACTCGTTGACGTAGCGCTGGGGCACCTCGCCGCCTGCCTCCGAGTACACGGCGCGGGCAGGATCGGCGCCGATGTCCCGGGCGAGGCTGCGGGGCGGGTTGGTGGCGCGGCCGTGGTCTTGGCTGCGCCGGGGCGTGGAGTCGGGGAAGGTACGAGTGACCGCGATGGTATCCAGGGCGGCGGCCAGGTCGCCCTTCGCGCCCGCAGCGGCTATGGCGGCGCGGGCCGCCTCGGCGGCGATGCCCATGGGCGGCAGGGCGTCCTCCAGAGCCACGTCCTTCTGGGTGTACTGACCGGCGCCGACGATGACGGGGGTTCTGTCGTGGGGCAATTTCTGCTCTCGCTCGTTCCGGAACTGGGCGCAATGTTAGCGCATCGTCTCGCGGCTGCCACCGGCCCCGCGGCTGAAAAGCGGTCGCCCGGGCGGTATGATCGGGCTAACCGAGGGGTTAATGTCGATGCAGGCGGAACGGTGCCGCCGGAACCCGCCGCGGGCGTCGCCAGGACGCGACTCGCCGCAAGTGGCGGCGACTGGCCGCACCTCCTCGCCACTGGCCGCAACAGGAGAGAACTCATGAGCGCCGTCGCAGATCAGATCCGTGCCAAGACGTCCGAGCCCACGCGCGATGACATGCTCGCGGTGCTCGAGAAACAGCGCCGCGCCTTCCTGGAGGAGGGCTTCGTTCCCGTCGAGACCCGTATCGACCGGCTTAACCGGGCCATCGATCTCGTGATCGACAACAAGGACGACCTGGTCGCCGCGATGGACACGGATTTCGGCGGCCGGCCGCGGCCGCTGTCGATGATGACCGACATCATGTCGTCGGTGAGCGCGCTGAAGCATGCGCGCAAGCACGTGAAGAAGTGGATGAAGCCGGAGAAGCGGAAGCTGGACTTCCCGCTGCCGCTGCTGGGCGCCAAGGCCCGGGTGCAGTTCCAGCCGAAGGGCGTGGTCGGCTGCATCAGTCCATGGAATTTCCCGGTGAATCTCACCTTCATGCCGCTGGCCGGCATGTTCGCGGCAGGTAACCGGGTGATGGTGAAGCCGTCCGAGTTCACGGAGCGCACCTCGGCCCTGATGGCGGAGCTGGCGGCGAAGTATTTCGATGAGACCGAACTCGCGTTCTTCCTCGGCGGGCCCGAGGTGGGCAAGGCATTCTCCACGCTGCCGTTCGATCACCTGAAGTTCACCGGTGCGACCGAGGTCGGCCGCCACGTCATGGCGGCCGCGGCGAAGAACCTGACGCCCGTGACGCTGGAACTCGGCGGCAAGTCGCCGGTGATCATCTCCAGGACGGCGGACATCCGCCAGGCGGCCGAGAACGTGATGCTCGGCAAGCTGATGAACGCCGGGCAGATCTGCCTGGCGCCGGACTACATCCTGGTGCAGGAGTCCCGGCACGACGAGTTGCTGAAGACGATGCAGGAGGTGGCCGTCGATATGTATCCGAAGGTCCTCGCCAACGATGAGTACACGTCAGTGATCAACGAACGGCACCACACACGGCTGCAGGGCTATGTTTCGGACGCGAAGGAGAAGGGCGCGAAGATCGTGGAGCTGAATCCCGCGGGCGAGGACTTTGCGCACCAGCAGGGCAGCCACAAGATACCGCCGATGTTCATCGAGCAGGTCAGCGACGATATGGCGGTGATGAAGAACGAGATCTTCGGTCCGCTGCTGCCGCTGATGACCTACGGTGGCATCGACGAGGCCATCGACTATGTGAACGATCATCCGCGGCCGCTGGCGCTGTACTACTTCGGCAGCGACCGGGACGAGGAGCGCGAGGTGCTGGAGCGCACGACGTCGGGCGGCGTGACGCTGAACGACGTGATCTGGCATGTCGGTCACGAGGACCTGCCCTTCGGCGGCGTGGGGCCGAGCGGCATGGGCGCGTATCACGGCATCGACGGCTTCCGGGAGTTCAGCCACCGCAAGGCGGTCTATCGTCAGGCGAAGGTGAGCGTCGCGAAGCTCATCGGTATCCGCCCGCCCTACGGCGACACCCTGCAAAAAACCCTGAAACGCGAAATCAAGAAGTAAGGAGGTGCCGGACCGAACTTTTGCAACTTTTCCAACTTATTCTGGAAAGGTGTCTAACTGCCCCGGGAACGTTCTGCCTTCAAAGAAACGCAAGAAAGTTGCAAAAGTTCGGTCCGGCACCTATTCGAGGCGGGCGGCTACGGCTTCCAGGCGGCGGGTGATCGCCTCCAGGTCTGCATGGCCGGCCGGTTTTTCGCCGACGCGTGCGATGCCCTGCCAGACCATGTGCATGAGGCGCTGGACGTTCCGCGCGATCTCCACCAGGTCGTCGGCTGCGTGTCCCCGCAGCAGGTAGGTGCGGCAGGAGTACTCCAGCGCACCGTAGAACAGGTCGCGGATGTTCCAGATGGGGATGTCCTTGCGGATCTCGCCCCGGTTCATGCCCTCACGGATGACGTGGTCGAACACGGCCACGTAGGTCTTGTTGAACTGCAGATATCCGGAGCTCTCGTACTCCGACATCTGCCGGTAGGTCGCCATCGCCAGCTCGATGATGCGCCATTCCGACAGACAGCTGATCATGTGATGCCGTGCCAGGAACTCGAGCTTCTTGCGCGTATCGACGAGGCCGTGCACGCCTTCCTCCGCACTGGCCGTAAGCCGTTCGTAGAACGTCCCGACCACCGCGTGCAGCAGCGCTTCCTTGTTCTTGAAGTAGAGGTAGATCGTGCCCTCGGCGACCGTCGCCCGCCTGGCGATCTCCGCGATGCGCGCGCCGTCGAAGCCGTGCTCCCGGAACACCTCGTGGGCCGCGGCGATGATGGCCTCCTCCCGCGCTTCCACCCGCTCGCGGCGCGTCCTCGGCTCGACGTTACTCATGCTCGCATCCAGCCTGTAAAATCAAAAATGAACTTGACTCATTTATACTGAATTGCTTTCATAGTCAACCGGCGCCGGCTGCAGACGACCGGCCAGAGGGGCTTATGGCGAAGGACATCCTGCGTATCGGCGGCGCGGTCGGCTTCTGGGGCGAAACCTCGGTGGCCACCCCGCAGCTGCTCGCCGCCGGCGTCGACTACCTCGTCTACGACTATCTCGCCGAGATCACCATGTCGATCATGGCCCGCGCCCGCGGCGCCGACCCGGAGCGCGGCTACGCCACCGACTTCGTCTCCGCCGTCGTCCGGCCGAATCTGGCGGAGATCGCCCGCCGGCGCGTGAAGTTGATCTCCAACGCCGGCGGCGTGAACCCGGACGCCTGTGCCGCCGCCATCCGCGGGCTGGTGAAAGAGGCGGGCCTCGATCTCAAGGTCGGCGTCGTGCGCGGCGACGACCTCACAGAGCGCATCGCCGACCTGGCTGCGACCGAAGTCCGGGAGATGTTCTCCGGCGCGCCGCTGCCGCCGGCCGAGCGCATCGCCAGCGTGAACGCCTACCTCGGCGCGCTGCCCATCGCCGCCGCGCTGGATGCCGGGGCGGACATCGTCGTCACCGGCCGCGTGGTCGACAGCGCCGTCACGCTGGCCGCCTGCCTGCACGAGTTCGGCTGGTCGCCGGACGACTACGATGCCATGGCGGGCGCAAGCGTCGCCGGCCACATCCTCGAATGCAGCACCCAGGCCACCGGCGGCAACTTCACCGACTGGGAGCAGGTGGCCGACGGCATCGCGGACATCGGCTATCCCATCGCGGAGATATCGCCGGACGGCAGCTTCGTCTGCACCAAGCCGCAGGGCACCGGCGGTCTGGTCAGCATCGGCACCGTCGCCGAGCAAATGCTCTACGAGATCGGCGACCCCCAGGCCTACCTCCTGCCCGACCTGATCTGTGACTTCTCCGGCGTCGCCCTCGAGCAGGTTGGCCCGGACCGGGTCCGCGTCAGCGGCGCCCGCGGAGGGCCGCCGACCGATACCTACAAGGTGAGCGCGACTTATGCCGACGGCTTCCGCGGCGGCCAGCTCCTGTTCTTCTACGGCTTCGATGCCGAGCGCAAGGCGCGCGCCTATGCAGACGCCGCACTGGCCCGCGCCCGCAGCCGCCTCGAGCGTCAGGGTCTGGACGACTACACCGAGACCCTCGTCGAGGTCTTCGGCGACGAGAGCCACTACGGCGCCGCCCGGCGCATCGCCGGTGCCCGGGAGGTCACGCTGAAGATCGCCGCGAAACACGCCGATCCCCGCGGCGTGGGCGCGCTGCTGCAGGAGTCCATCGGTGCAGCCCTGAGCGCGCCACCGGGGCTCACACTGTTCTCCGGCGGCGGCCGGCCCAAGCCCTCGCCGGTCGTGCGCCTGTTCTCTTTCCTCTCCCCGAAGACCGACGTGC
>CAYQZN010000165.1:0-6069 GCA_964421805.1 uncultured Woeseiaceae bacterium | reverse complement strand
GCAAGAACCTCGTCATCGTGGAATCGCCGGCCAAGGCGAAGACCATCGAAAAGTACCTCGGCAAGGATTACGACGTCCTCGCCTCCTACGGGCACGTGCGCGACCTCGTGCCGAAGGAAGGCGCGGTGGACCCGGCCCACGGCTTCGAGATGAAGTACCGGGTTATCGAGCGTAACGAGAAGCACGTGAATGCCATCGTCCGTGCGCTGAAGAAAGCGGACTCCCTCATACTCGCCACTGACCCGGACCGCGAGGGCGAGGCCATCGCCTGGCACCTGTACGAACTGCTGAAGGACAAAGGTGCCCTGGACAACAAGGACGTGCACCGCGTCGTCTTCTACGAGATCACGAAACAGGCCATTCAGGACGCCATCCAGCATCCCCGCGGTCTGTCCAGCGAGTTGGTGAACGCCCAGCAGGCACGCCGCGCGCTGGATTACCTGGTTGGCTTCAACCTCTCACCGCTGCTGTGGAAGAAGGTACAGCCGAACCTCTCCGCCGGCCGGGTGCAGAGCCCGGCGCTCAGGCTCATCGTCGAGCGCGAGGAGGAACGCGAGCGCTTCGAGTCACGGGAGTACTGGACCGTCGAGGCCGACGTCAGCAAGGAAGGCCAGGGCTTCCCGGCGCGGCTGGTGGCCTACCGGGGCGAGAAGGTGGAGCAGTTCAGCTTCGGCGACGAGGACACGGCCATGGCCGTGGACGCCGCGCTGCGGCAGGCCGCCGACGGCGTGCTGCGCACGGTCAAGGTGGAGCGCAAGCAGCGGCGGCGCAATCCGGCGGCCCCGTTCACCACCTCGACGCTGCAGCAGGAGGCCTCGCGCAAGCTCGGCTTCAACACCCAGCGCACCATGCGCGTCGCCCAGCGGCTCTACGAGGGCGTGGACACCGGCAGCGCGGACGGCAACGTGGGCCTGATCACCTACATGCGCACCGACTCGGTCACGCTGGCCCAGGTGGCGGTGGACGAGACCCGCAGCGTGATCGCCGAGCGCTACGGCAAGGACAACGTGCCGGACAGCCCGCGCCAGTACAAGAACAAGTCCAAGAACGCCCAGGAGGCCCACGAGGCCATCCGCCCCACCTCGGTCAGCCGCACGCCGGACGAGCTTGAGGGCAAGCTGGAAGCCGACCAGCTCAAGCTCTACCGGCTGATCTGGACCCGCACGGTAGCGAGCCAGATGGTGCCCGCGGTGTTCGATACGGTGACCGCCGAGATGGTGCCCGCCGACGAGCCGGAAGGCGAGGCCACAGGGCGCTTCCGTGCCACGGGCTCGGTGCTGGTCAAGCCCGGCTTCATCGCCGTCTACCAGGAAGGCCGCGACGACGCCGCGGCGGACGACAGCGACCGGCGCCTGCCGGACCTGGCCGAGGGCGACCGGCTGAAGCTGGAGGAGATACGCCCCGAACAGCACTTCACGGAGCCGCCGCCCCGCTACACCGAGGCGAGCCTCGTGAAGAGCCTGGAGGAACTCGGCATCGGCCGTCCCTCGACCTACGCCAACATCATCTCGACGCTGAAGAACCGGGAGTACGTGGAGATGGAGGGCCGCCAGTTCGTACCCACGGACATCGGCCGCATCGTCAAGGGCTTCCTCACCGAGCACTTCACCCAGTACGTGGACTACGACTTCACCGCGCGCATGGAGGACGACCTCGATGCCGTCTCCCGGGGCGACCGGGACTGGGTGCCGCTGCTGGAGGAATTCTGGACGCCCTTCCACGAGCTGGTGGAGGAGAAGGACCAGAACGTCACCCGCGAGCAGGTGGCCCAGGCGCGGGAGCTCGGCACGGACCCCAAGACCGGCAAGCCGGTGACCGTGCGCATGGGACGCTTCGGTCCCTTCGTGCAGATCGGCACCAAGGACGACGAGGAGAAACCGAAGTTCGCCGGTCTCATGCCGGGCCAGAAGATGAACGAGATCGACCTCGACGCCGCGCTGGAGCTGTTCAAGCTGCCGCGCAAGCTCGGCGAGACGCCGGAGGGCGAGCCGGTGTCCGCGAGCATGGGCCGCTTCGGCCCCTACGTGCGCTACGGCAACAAGTTCGTCTCCATCCGCGGCGACGACGATCCTTTCACCATCAACCTGGAACGCGCGCTGGAACTCGTGCGCGAGAAGAAGAAGGCGGATGCCGAGCGCACCATCCAGGACTTCCCCGACGAGGGCATCCAGGTACTGAAAGGCCGTTACGGCCCGTACGTCACCGACAAGACCAAGAACGCGAAGGTGCCGAAGGACCGGGAGCCGGCCTCGCTGACGCTGGAGGAATGCAGGGAACTGCTGGCAGCCGCGCCGGCCCGTGGCCGCGGCCGCAAGAAGGCGAAGAAGAAGACGGCGACGGCCGCCGCCGACACGAAGAAGGCGGCAAAGAAGAAGAGCACGGCCCGCAAGAAGACCTCGGGCAAGAAGAAGACAAAAAAGAAGACGAAGAAGAAAGCGGAGAAGAAGTCCGCCGACTGAGCTGCCCGCCTGCCGTACCCATCCCGCGCGGGCATCCCGTACAATGCGTCGCTCCGCGACGATGAGGCAGCCCGGCGCATATGCGATGAGTGAATCCGGCAAGCATTTCGGCGACAAACTGGCGGCCGTCAAGGATTACCTGCTCGGCCTGCAGCGCCGCATCACCGATACCCTGGAGGAAGTGGACGGCACCGCCCGCTTCCATCGCGACTCGTGGGAGCGGGAAGGCGGCGGCGGCGGCGAGACCCGGGTGACCGCCGGCGGCAGCCTGCTCGAGCAGGCCGGCGTCAACTTCTCCCACGTCTACGGCGACAACCTGCCGCCCAGCGCCTCGAAGAGCCGGCCGGAGCTGGCCGGGCGGGGATTCCAGGCTATGGGTGTCTCGCTGGTGCTGCACCCGGAGAATCCCTACGTGCCAACCACCCACGCCAACGTGCGGGTGTTCGCGGCGGAGAGGCCGGACAGCGAACCGGTCTGGTGGTTCGGCGGCGGCTTCGACCTCACCCCCTACTATCCGTACCTGGAGGACGTGGAGCACTGGCACCGCACGGCCCGTGACGCGTGCGAGGGTTTCCCCGAGGGTACCTACCCGCGCTTCAAGGACTGGTGCGACGAGTACTTCTATCTCCGCCACCGGGGTGAAACCCGCGGCGTGGGCGGCCTGTTCTTCGACGACCTGAACGAGTGGGGCTTCGAGCGCTGCTTCGACTTCATGAGAAGCGTCGGCGACCACTTCCTGGCGGGATACCTGCCCATCGTCGAGCGGCGCCGGGATACGCCCTGGGGCGAGGCCGAGCGCCAGTTCCAGCTCTATCGTCGCGGGCGCTACGTGGAGTTCAACCTGGTCTACGACCGTGGCACCCTGTTCGGGCTGCAGTCCGGCGGGCGCACCGAGTCCATACTGATGTCCCTGCCGCCGCTGGTGCGCTGGCAGTACGACTACCGGCCGGAGCCCGGCAGCCCGGAAGCGGAGCTGACCGAGCGCTTCCTGAAACCCACCGACTGGCTGGGCGCCTCGTGAGCCCGGACGCGGGTCCCGCGCCGTTCCATCTGGCCGTGCCGGTCGACGATCTGGAACGGGCCCGCGGCTTCTACGTGCAGCTGCTCGGCTGCGCCACGGGCCGGGAGGACGGGCGGTGGCTGGATCTCGACTTCTTCGGCCACCAGGTCACCCTGCACCTGGCGGAGGACGCCGGCGAGGAGGCAGCCAACGCCGTGGACGGCGACGAAGTCCCCGTGCGCCACTTCGGCGTGATCCTGGCACCGCCCGACTGGCAGGCGCTGGCCGACCGGCTCACGGCCGCAGGAGTCGACTTTCTGATCGAGCCGCGCGTGCGTTTCCGCGGCCAGCCCGGCGAACAGCGCACGATGTTCCTGCGCGACCCGGCCGGCAACGCGCTGGAGTTCAAGAGCTTCGCCGACCCCTCCCGCATCTTCGCCCGGGACTAGCCACCGTCAACGCCGCCGCAGGCGTGCTGGCCCGCCGAATCGGCGCTATGCTAACGTCGAACGAGCCTCTTCACTAATGCGACAGACCTTCGATCCTCCCGGGACGAGCGAGCGGTGAACAGAAACCTGCATCCGGCCTGGCTGCCATTGACCTGGCTGCTACTGACCATGCTCTGCCCCGGGACGACGGCGGAGGCCGCTTCGCTGCGCCACGCCGAAGGCGCCGCGGGCGGGCTGGTGCTGGCCGATGAGATCGGCGTCCGCGCCGACGGCCGCAAGCTGTACATCGTGCAGCTGCGCCGCCCCGGTGCCGCCGAGCACTACGCGAAGACGGCAGCGCGCGGCCGGCCCGCCTCCATGAAGGTGATGCAGGCCACCGGCTTCAGCCGGGAGTCGGCGGCGGTGAAGTCCTGGGTGGCCGGCAGCGACGAGGCCCAGACGAGCCTGCTGACCAAGGCGGCCCCCGGCACGCGCACCGTCTACGACTATCGCTACGGCTTCAGCGGTTTCGCCGCCGCCCTGACGCCGGCCCAGGCGGACCGGCTCCGCCACATGCCCGAGGTGGCGGGGGTCTGGGAGGACGAGATCCGGCCGCTGGCCACCAACGAGACGCCGAGCTTCCTCGGTCTGTTCGACAACACGGAGGGGCTCACCGGCGCGCTGGGACTCGAGGGCCAGGGTGTGGTCATCGGCGTCATCGACAGCGGCATCACACCCGACCACCCGAGCCTGAAGGACACCCGTGAAGCCGACAGGCCGCGTCTCTGCCGTACCTCGTTCGCGGATACCTTCCTCGGACTCTGGCTGTGCCGGCGTTTCGAGGTGCGCGACGACGTGCAGCTGTTCGACCCGCCGGAGGACTGGAACGGCATCTGCCAGTCCGGCGAGGAGTTCGCGGAGACAGTGTGCAACAACAAGCTCATCGGCGCGCGCTTCTTCGTGGACGGCGCCCTGGAGACCGGCGATCTGGACCCGGGCGAGTTCCTCTCGCCGCGGGACGCCGACGGCCACGGCACCCATATCGCCACCATCGCCGCCGGCAATCCGGTGACGGCCTCGGTGGCGGGTACCGAGCTCGCCCGCATCCGCGGCATGGCGCCGAAGGCCCGGGTCGCGATCTACAAGGCCTGCTGGCTGCGGCCGGGCGACACCCGCGCGAGCTGCAATACCTCCGACCTGGCCAGGGCCGTGGACGCGGCCGTGGCGGACGGCGTGGACGTCATCAATTACTCGGTGGGCAACTCGCTGGCGACGGTGAGCGGCCCGGACGACATCGCCCTGCTCACCGCCGCCAAGGCCGGCATCTTCACCGCGGTGGCCGCAGGCAACGAGGGGCCGGGCCTGCGCACCATCGGCTCGCCGGGCAGCTCGCCCTGGGTCACCACCGTGGCGGCGTCCACGCGCCCGGGCGTGAACTTCAGCGAGGCCATGGAGGTGATCTCGCCGCCGTCGCTGGCCGGCAAGTACGCCTCCCGGGAGGCTAGCTTCACCCCGCAGCTGGAAAACACGGGCAGCGTGGAAGAGGAACTCGTGATCGTCGACGACGACAGCCTCGCCACCGATACGGGAGACGGTAACGGCACCACCTACGACGCCTGCCAGGCACCGGTGAACGGGGACGAGCTCGCCGACAAGATCGCGCTGCTCGTGCGCGGCGGCTGCTCCTTCGAGACCAAGATCCGCAACGTCGAGGACGCCGGCGCCGTCGCCGCGCTGGTCTACAACAACGCCGGCGAGCCTTTCGTGATGACCGGCACGGCCGATTCGGTGGATATCCCGGCGGTCATGATCGGTCAGGCGGACGGGCGGCTCCTGTTCGACGCCATCAACGTGGACGAGGAGATCGTCGACGCACGCCTGGCGGCGGGGCTGTTCCTCACCGAGACCCAGGCCGGCAACATCATGGCCGGCTTCTCTTCCCGGGGACCCGCCAGCGGCGCACCGGACATACTGAAGCCGGACCTGACGGCACCGGGTGTGAGCATACTCGCGGGCTTCACACCGGATGCCGCCAACGCGGAGCAGGGCGAGTTCTTCGGCTATCTCTCCGGCACGTCCATGTCGACGCCCCATGTGGCCGGCGTGGCCGCGCTGCTGCTGGAGGGGAACCCGGACTGGTCGCCGGCGGCGCTGCGCTCGGCCATGATGACCAGCGCCTACC
>CAYQZN010000164.1:0-6096 GCA_964421805.1 uncultured Woeseiaceae bacterium | reverse complement strand
CGTGCGCCACCAGGCTGGTGGAGGGGTCGCGCTGCACCCGGCGCGCGTAGCGGTACAGATGATGGAAGGCGACCGCCAGGAAGGCGGCCATCATCACGAGGCGGAACTGCCAGCCCGAGGTGATTGGGAGGCCTGCGATGTTCTGCGCGATGATGACGCCGAACGGGTTGGTGCCGGCACAGGCCCAGCCGATACCGTAGGGAATCCACACCATGCCCATGGCCACGATGGCATCCATGCGCATCGCCAGGCTCATGGTTACGATGATGGGCACCAGCGGCACGTATTCCTCGCCCATGCCGATGGTGAAGGCACCGAGACTGAACATCACCAGGCAGCCGGCGATGAGTATCCACGGGCTCGCCCCGAGGCGGGCAACGGACTTGTGCAGCACGGCGTCGATGGCGCCGGTGCGCCTGAGTATGGCGATAACGCCGCCGACGATGAAAATGAGGAAGATGATGTCCTGGGCGGCGGCCATGCCCTTGGGGATGGCCATGAGGAAGTGCCAGGGCGGTATCTCGGCACGCTGGTCGGCCGCCACCCGCTCGTAGGTGTCCTCCACCACCATCGAGCGGCCGGGATTCTCCGGGTAGGGCTGGCGCTCGAACTGCCCCTGCGGGATCGCGTAGACCAGCAGCTGGGCCAGCACGATGATCGAGAAGATCAGCACCAGCGAATCGATGGACCAGCTGCGTTTGGTCATGCGCCTCCCCCGCCGAACGACCCGGTAGGAGGGCCTTCAGGCCCGATTCCGTAATGGGCATGTAGGAGGGGCTTTAGCCCCGATTCATTATTCAATCGGGCCTGAAGGCCCTCCTACCCGTTTATCCCCGACCGTCAGGTCTTCGACGCCTCGAAGATGCTCTGGATGGCCTCGTCGAGCATGTCGTTGAACTCGTCGTCGCTCTGCTTGACCGACAGCCCCTCGGTGAGCGCCCGCGAGAAGCTCGCCACCATGCGGTGCTGCTTCTTCAGCCGCCCGTCGGCCTCCTTGCGGCTGTAGCCGCCGGACAGCGCCACCACCTTCAGCGCGTTCGGATGGTCGATACAGTCCGAGTAGAGGTTGTCCACTTCCGGCAGCGTCAGCTTCAGCATCACGAGCCTGCCGTCTTCCAGCTTGTCGAGGTGCTCCATGATGTGCCGGTGCAGGATGCTCTCGGCCTCCGTCTTGTCCGGGCAGTGGATGTCCACCTCCGGCTCGATGATCGGCACGAGACCGGCGTCGATGATCTGTTTCGCCACTTCGAACTGTTGCTCGACGATGGCCTTGATGCCGTTGTCGTCCGCCTGCTTGATCACCGAACGCATCTTGGTGCCGAAGATGCCCTTGTCCTTCGCCTTTTTCAGCAGCGCGTCGAGGCCCGGGATGGGCTTCATCAGCTGCACGCCGTCGCTTTCCTCGGCCAGGCCCTTGTCCACCTTCAGGATGGGTACGACCCGCTTCACTTCCCACAGGTACTCGGCGGTGGGCCGGCCCTCGATCTCGCGGTCCATGGTGTCCTCGAACAGGATGGCGGCCAGGATGCGGTCGCCGCCGAACGCCGGGCTGGTGATGATGCGGCTGCGCATCTGGTGGACGAGCTCGAACATCTGATCCTCGTTGGACCAGGCATTCTCGTCGATGCCGTAGAGCCGCAGCGCCTTCGGCGTGCTGCCGCCGCTCTGGTCCAGCGCTGCGATGAAGCCGTCTTCCTTCCTGAATTTCTCGAGTTGCTGATCGAAGTTGCTCACGGTAAGCCTCGTCCTTTGGTTGTTCGTGGGATTATGCCGCCATTCTACGCCATGGCGGGCGCCGGACGGAAAACCCGGAGCGGCGCGATCCGCGCGGTCAGCCTGCGGCCGGCACGCTCAGATAACGCTCACCCCGGTCGCACAGCACCGTGACCACGGTATGGCCCGGCCCGAGTTCCTGCGCCACCCTGGTGGCCGCCAGCACGTTGGCGCCGGAGGAGATGCCCACCAGCAGTCCCTCCTCGGCCGCCAGCCGGCGTGCGGCGGCCTTGGCATCCTCGGTGGCTATGCGCACGACCTCGTCGATCTCACCGAGGTCGACCAGATCCGGGATGAAGCCGTCCGCGAGCCCCTGGATGCCGTGCTTGCCAGGCACGTCGCCGGACATGACCGCGGATTCGTTTGGCTCCACCGCGACGATGCGTGCCGGCACGTCCGCGCCGCGCAGTGCGCGGGAGACTCCCATCAGCGTGCCGCCGGTGCCCACGCCCATCACGAAGGCATCCAGCCGCCCGCCGGTCTGGCGCACGATCTCGGGACCTGTGGTCATCTGGTGTGCCGCCGGATTGTCGACGTTCTTGAACTGGCGAGGCAGGAAGACGCGGGGATCCCGGGCGGCCTCCTCCTCGCTCTCGCGCACGGCGGCCTGGATGTCGTTGATCTCCTCCAGAAGGCGGAGTTCGGCGCCGAGCAGCTCGATCATGCGGCGGCGCTCCTCGCTCACCGTCTTCGGCATCACTATGGTTACCGGGTAGCCGCGGATCGCCCCGATCATCGCCAGCGCGATGCCCGTGTTGCCGGAGGTCACCTCGAGTATGCGCGAGTCCGGCCCCAGGTCGCCGCGCCCCTCCGCCTCCAGGATCATGTGGCGGGCGATGCGGTCCTTGATGCTGCCGCCGGGGTTCAGGTATTCGGCTTTGGCGTAGACTTGGCAGCCTGTCTCCTTGCTGGCGGCCTGCAGCAGCATGAGCGGCGTGCAGCCGATGGAATCGAGCACGCCGGAGGTCACGAGGCAGGTGGGCCGCTCCCGGGGACAGGGGACGAACTGGACGGTTTCGCTGCTGACTGCAGACATCGGGCTACCTCGTGGGGGTGCGGGGCGCAGGTCCTCTATCTATGGCAGAACGGCATGGGCCGGACCATACGTAGTGCCCGTCACCGGGCGGACGAAATTGCACAGCGGACTCCGATATGGAAAATGAAGACGCGACAAGTCGGTGCGGGGGATATGAAGAATGACCGGCGACCGGGAGAATGACCCCTTCTCCACCGGGGCAGGACTGGACGTCTTTTCGCGTGTTTCCGGAGGCGAAGGGGAGGCGCTGATCGGCCGCGAGCTGGGCGATTACCGCATCACCGCGCTCATCGCCGAGGGCGGCATGAGCCGCGTCTACCGGGCCGAGCGCATCGACGGCAGCTTCGAGCGGGACGTCGCCATCAAGATCTCGCCGGCCAGTGGTCTCAGCCAGGAGTTCCGCGAGCGCTTCCTGCGCGAGCAGGGCATGCTGGCCGGCCTCAATCATCCCAACATCTGTCAGCTCTACGACGCGCAGGTCACCGAGGAGGGCTGGCCGTACATCGTCATGGAACTCGTCGAAGGCGTGCCCGTCGACGAGTGGTGCCGCGAGCGGGCGGAGGATCGGGAAGCCACTGTCCGGCTGATGATCGGCATCGCCGACGCGCTCGCCTACGCCCATGCCCGGTTGATCGTGCATCGCGACATCAAGCCCTCCAACGTGCTGGTGAACGCGGAGGGCCGCCCGAAGCTGCTGGACTTCGGCATCGCCAAGCTGCTCACGCCGGACGTCACGGCGCTGACCCGCGTCTCGCCGATGACGCCGCGCTACGCGAGCCCGGAGCAGCTCCTCGGCGACGAGGTGACCATCGGCTCGGATATCTACCAGCTGGGGCTGCTCTACTGCGAGATGCTGACGGGCGAGGCGCTGAACCCGGACCAGACGCTGTCGGACGCCATCCAGCGGGCGGCGGGCAGGCACGCCGTGTCGATACCCGCGCCGATCCGCCAGCGTCTGCCCCGGGAACTCGTGCTGATCCTCGAGCAGTGCCTCAGGGTGGCGCCGTCGGAGCGCTACGCGGACGCCAACGCGCTGCAGCGGGACCTCGAGGCGTGGCTGCGGGGCTTCCCGATCAGCGCTGCCGGCCAGGGGGCCGGTTACCGCTTCCGCAAGTTGCTAGGACGGAATCGGGCGACGGCGTTTACCGCGGCACTCGCAGCCGTAGCGATCGTCGGTGGCACGGCCTGGTACACCTGGCAGTTGCGCGAGGCGAGAACAAGCGCCCAGTTGCAGGCAGAGGCCGCAGCCCGGCAAGCCGACCGCGCCGGTCGGGTCTCGGAGTTCCTCGTCGATCTGCTGGCGGCCCCGGCACCCGAGAACGCGCGTGGCGAGGTGATTACCGCCAGAGAGGTGCTTGATCGGGGTGTCGAGAAGCTGGCATCCGTAACCGAGATGGACGCCGGCGTACGCTCGAATCTGCTCCTGACTATGGCCAGATCCTACAAATCTCTCGGCGAATACGGAGAGGCGTCGAAGCTGATCGACGATGCTCTGCGGCTGCGGGAGGGCACCGATGCCGGGGACCCGTTGTGGTTCGCCGAAGCCCTGGAAGAGAAGGGGCGCATCCTGCGTCTGTCCGGCAACTTCGCGGATGCGCTGAGCACGCTGCAGGAAGCGCTGGCCTACGCCAGGCAAGACGACGGCAGGGAAGCGCGGCGCAGGCGGGGCAGCATTCTGGATACGCTCGGCGTCGTGGCAACGGAACTCGATCGGTTGGAGGAGGCTCGGCGCTTCTACGCGGAGGCGCTCGAGATTCGCAGCGAGATTCTCGGTCCCGACCATGTCGACACATTGATCACGCTTGCGAATCTGGGCGGTATCTACGCAGTGCAGGACCGATACGAAGAGGCACTGCCGCTGTACGAGCGAGCCGTTGCCACCACGGAGAAAGCGCTGGGGCCCGACCATCCCAATCTCCCCCCTCTTCTCGACGGGCTGGCGGCCAGTTACCGGAATACCGGTCGTACCGAGGAAGCCCTGGCGGTCACGCGGCGGTCGGTGGAGCTGGCTCGTACGCTCCACGGTTCGGAGCATCCGGAAGTGGCCTACGCGCTGTCGGGGCTGGCGATACTGCACGGTCGCAGTGGCGATCATGAGGCGGCGGCCGGGGTGATCGAGGAGGTTGTGCATATCTTCTCGGAGGCACTTGGTGACGATCATCCGCAGACTGCTTTCAATCGTCTCCGCCTCGCCAACTACTCCCTGCGACTCGGCCGGCATGACGAGGCCGAAGCGCTGATCGAGCGGATCCGTCCCGTCTATGCCGACATGTCCCCTTCGATGCTCTCCGGTCGCGCCACGCTCGCGCTGGTGACCGCGCGACTGTACACGCAGACCGATCGCCCGCAGGCCGCGATCGACCAGTATCGGCTGGCGGCCGATATCCGTGCCGAGGTGTTCGGCCAGGACAGCCCGCACCTGGCCGGGCCGATCATCGAGACTGCGGCCCTGCAGGCAGAGACCGGTGATCTCGAGGGTGCGGTGGAGAGCTACCGGCGTGGTATCGCGATCCTCGCCGCGGCCCTCGGCGAGGCGGATCCGGAAGTCGTCCGCCACATGGAATCGCTCGCAGCCGTGCTTGGCAGGGCAGGGCGTAAAGAGGACGTACGCCTGCTCGAGGCCCGCATTGCATCGCTGCGCGCGGGCAGTCTCTAGCGCCGGGCGGCACTCGCCTGATTGCCAGCGGCCCGGCGCATGGCGCAAGCTATCTCGATGACATCCCAGATTACGCTTCTCCTCGAGTCCCATCGCGCGGGCGATGCGGATGCACTGAATCGCCTCGCCACCGTCCTCTATCCCGAACTCAAGGCCATGGCCCGCCGCCGCACCGCCGGCAAACCGGGTCTGGGCGCCACCACGCTGGTGCAGGAGACTTTCCTGAAGCTACTCTCCGGCGGCGAGATTCAGCCGGAGGACCGCCGGCAGTTCTTCGCGCTGACGGCGACGATCATGCGCCAGGTCATCGTCGACGAGGTCCGCTATGCCATGGCCGGCAAGCGCGACGGCCACGAGGTGACGCTGACCGAGTCCGTCATGCCGGCGGAGTCGCAGGAGAAGGCCGAGTTCCTGCTGGAAGTCGACGAGATGCTCGGCACCCTGGAGGCGGAGGACGAACGCCAGGCGCGCGTCTTCGAATGCCGCTACTTTGCCGGCCTGACGACGGCCGAGACGGCCGAGGCGCTCGGCGTCTCCGAGCGCTCGGTCGAGCGATCCTGGTCGTCCGCGCGGGCGCGCATCGCGGAGCTGATGGAGGACACGAGGGAGTAGATCTGCCGGCGCCGCCCGG
>CAYQZN010000163.1:0-6131 GCA_964421805.1 uncultured Woeseiaceae bacterium | reverse complement strand
TCGCTCTGGAAGCGGATGGAGGAGACGTCGAAGTACAGCGAGCGCTTGATCCGCCGGCCGCCGGACTCGCTCATGCCGCGCCAGTTCTGGAACGAATCGGTGATCAACCGGTGGGTGGGGATGGTGGTGATGGTCTTGTCGAAGTTCTGCACCTTCACGGTGTGCAGCTGCACGTCGATGACGTCGCCGTCGGCGCCGAACTGGGGCATGGTGATCCAGTCGCCCACCCGCACCATGTCCTGGGCGGTGAGCTGGACGCTCGCCACCAGCGAGAGAATGGTGTCCTTGAAGACCAGCAGCAGGATGGCGGTCATCGCGCCGAAGCCGCTGATGAGCAGCAGCGGCGAGCGGTCGAGCACGGCGGCGACGATCAACACGCCGCCCAGCACCCAGATCACGATCTGCACCAGCTGTACGAAGCCCTTCAGCGGTCGCTCTCTCGCGACCGGCAGCGCCGAGTAGATGGTGTTGCCGGCGCTCAGCAGCGACGTCAGCGTCATGGTGAGCATCAGCACCATGTAGCCGGTGGCCACGTTGCGGGCGAGGCGCACCACGGTCTCGGGCAGGCCCGGTATGAAAGGTATGGCCAGGAAGACCACCAGTGCCGGCAGCACCTGGGCCAGCCGGCCGAAGACGTTGTGCGCCACCAGCGCGTCGTCCCAGGTCACCCGGGAGCGGGCCGCGAGGCGCCGCGCCGCACTCACGAGCACGCGCTTGGCCACGAGGTCGACGACCAGTGCGACGACGAGGAGCAGGACGAGCCCGAGGACCGGCGGCGCCAGGGGATGGATGGCTTCGAGCTGCTCGATCATCGTTCCTCGCTCATCGTCTTTTGCTCAGGTGCCGCAGAAGGTGCGGGTCACACGCTCCTCCGGGGCCGGTGGGTCGGCATAGGCGGAACGCCCGGCCTGTTCCTGGAAGGGCCGCTCCAGCACCGCCCGCAGTTCGTGGAAGACGGACAGGTCGCCGCCGATGGCGGCCCGTATGGCCCGCTCCACCTGGTGGTTGCGGGGGATATAGAGCGGGTTCTCCGCCTCCATCAGCGCCCGCACCTCGCCTGCCGTGCCGGGCTGGCGCGCCAGCCGTTCCCGCCAGCGCAGCTCGAACTCGCCGAAGCGCGGCTCGTCGCTCGCGCCGACGCGGGCGGCCAGCCGGCGGAAGCTCAAGGTGTAGTCGAGTCCCTCGCGCTGCAGGTGGGCGAGCCAGTCGCCGATAAGGTCGGCATCGTCGGGATCGGCCGTGGTGATGCCGAGCTTGCGGGCCATGCGGCCCAGCCACTCGTCCTCAAACAGTCCCGGGAAGCGGGCCAGTTCCTCCTCGAACGCCGCCTTGTCGCCGCCCGCGGTCAGCAGGCAGTCGGCGAGGCGCGCCAGGTTCCACTGGGCGATGGTCGCCTGCTGGCCATAGGCATAGCGGCCGTAGCGATCGATGGAGCTGAACACCTTGTCGTAGTGGAACTCGTCCATGAAGGCGCAGGGGCCGTAGTCCAGCGTCTCGCCGGAGACGGCGGTGTTGTCGGTGTTCATGACGCCGTGGATGAAACCGAGCGCCATCCAGTGGGCCACCAGCCGAGCCTGGGCCTCGACCACGCCGCGGTAGAACGCGCGCAGGGGCTCGTCGGCTTCGCCCGCATCCGGATAGTGACGGCCGATGGCGTAGTCGGCGAGGGTCCGCACCGCGTCGGCATCGCCGCGGGCAGCGAAGTACTCGAACGTGCCCACCCGGACATGGCTGGCCGCGACCCGCGTGAAGACACCGCCGGGCAGCGCCTCCTCCCGGAACACCCGCTCGCCGGTGGCAACGGCCGCAAGCGCCCGGGTGGTGGGCACGCCCAGGGCATGCATCGCCTCGCTGACCAGGTACTCCCGGATCACCGGACCCAGCGAGGACTTGCCGTCGCCCATGCGGGAGAACGGAGTGCGGCCGGAGCCCTTCAGCTGGATGTCCCGGCGCCGGCCCGAGGCGTCCACGCGCTCGCCCAGTAATACCGCGCGGCCGTCGCCCAGCTGCGGGACGAACTGGCCGAACTGGTGGCCGGCGTAGGCGAGCGCGATGGGTTGCGCGCCCGGCGGCAGTTCGTTGCCGCCGAATAGTCTCCCCAGGCGCTCCTCGTCGCCGCCGAGCTCCTCCAGCCCCAGTTCGGCGGCCAGCGGCCCGTTCCAGGCCAGCAGCACCGGCGCGGGCACGGGGACCGGCTCCACGCGGGCGTAGAAACGCTCGGGCAGACGGGCGTAGGAGTTCTCGAGACGGCAGTCGGCAGGATCCGGGTTCATCCGGCGAAGGTTACCTGATGAGGCACGGGAGTCCAGGCGATCGGCTTTCCGGCCGAGCGCCGCTTACCACCGCCGGTGCTGGGGATTACCACGATTGCCGCCATGGGGAACCGACAGTAAATTCTCGCGGTCTGACTCTCCGGAGGTTCCATGTCCCCAGTTCGTCTCGCGCGCGCCGTCGCGCTGCTAACAGCTCTGTTCTGCGCGCCCGCGTCCGCCTCGACGGAGGTGCAATGGCTCACAGACGGCCCGGACGGTCAGCCGGGCCTGGTGGTCTATTACTTCTATTCGGACAGCTGCCCCCACTGCCAGGAGGCGAAACCCTTCGTCGACGGCCTGGGACAGCTGGAGTGGATCGATCTGCGCCGTTACGAAATCTCCAAGAGCCGGGAGCACGGCCTGCTCTACCGGGACATCGCCGCCAGTATCGGCGAGAAGGCCCGCAGCGTGCCCGGCTTCCTGTTCTGCGGGACTCTGGAGACAGGTTATGACAAGGCCGAGACCACGGGCGCCCGTCTGCTCGAGCAACTGCGCGACTGCCGGGCCGACCCGGACAGCTATCTCTCGCCGGCCGATGAGCCGGCGGCGCCGGACCGCGCGGAGGTCACCGGTCTGCAGCTGCCCCTCGTAGGCACCATCGATCCGTCCAACTGGGGTCTGCCCATCCTGACTGCCGTGATCGCCGGTCTCGACGCCTTCAACCCCTGCGCCTTCTTCGTGCTGCTGTTCCTGCTGAGCCTGATGGTCCACGCGCGCAGCCGCGCGCGCATGCTGCTCGTGGGCGGCACCTTCGTGCTCTTCTCCGGCCTCATCTACTTCGTGTTCATGGCGGCCTGGCTGAACGTGTTCCTCTGGATCGGCGAACTCAGGATCGTCACGGTCATCGCAGGTCTCGTCGCCGTGACCCTGGCGGCCGTCAACATCAAGGACTATTTCTGGTTCAAATCGGGCCCGTCACTGTCCATCCCGGATTCGAAGAAACCGGGCATGTATCAGCGGATGCGCAATCTGGTCGCCGCCCCCAGCGTGCTGGCGATGCTGGCGGGCACGGCCGTACTGGCCATCGTCGTGAACAGCTACGAACTCCTGTGCACCGCCGGGCTGCCCATGGTCTACACCCGCATCCTGACCCTGCGCGAGGCGGACAGCTTCGTCTTCTACATGTATCTGGTGTTCTACAACGTGGTGTACGTGATCCCGCTGCTCGCGATCGTGGGCCTGTTCGTCATGAAGTTCGGCTCGCGCAAGCTCGGCGAGAGCGAGGGCCGCGTGCTGAAGCTCATGTCCGGCATGATGATGCTGGGCCTCGGCGCCGTCATGCTGTTCGCGCCGATGGCCCTGAACAACGCCGGCATCGCCATCGGCCTGCTGGCCGCGGCCGTGCTCACCACCTCCCTGATACACGCCGTCATGAAAAGGCGGGGTCTGATCTGAGCCCGGTCCGCCCCCTCGTCGCGCTGGCACAGGCGCTCAGCCTGTGTCACCGTGCATGTGCGTATGACCCGGACGCCTGACATGGATGCCTCCCTGCACCGATACACCCTGGCCGAAGAGATCGCCCACGCGGTCACCCACGGCGTCGGAGCGCTGCTGAGCATCGCGGGACTGACCTGGATGCTCTACGTCTCGGCGGTGATCGCCGACCCGTGGCGGATCGTCGCCAGCGCCGTCTACGGCACGAGCCTGGTGGCCCTGTTTCTGGCCTCCACCCTGTATCACGCGCTGTATGCGACGCGGGCCCGGAATCTGTTCCGGACGCTGGACCACTGCGCCATCTACCTGCTGATCGCCGGCACGTATACGCCGTTCCTGCTGGTTTCCATGCGCGGCGGCATCGGCTGGTGGCTGTTCGGCGCCATCTGGACACTGGCGACCGCGGGCATCATCACCAAACTCTGGTTCCGTGACCGCTTCCCGCGCCTGTCGCTGGCGGGCTATCTGGCCATGGGCTGGCTGGTGCTGCTCGCCATGCCACAGGTGGTGGAGGCGGTCGGCAGCGACGGCATCGTCTGGCTGGTGGCCGGCGGTCTCAGTTACAGCGTGGGCGCAGCCTTCTATGCGGCCAAACGCATCCCTTACCATCACGCCATCTGGCACCTGTTCGTACTCGCCGGCGGCGCCTGTCACTTCCTGGCGGTCGCCCTGTACGTGCTGCCGGAGGCGGGCACGGCCTGAGCCCGGCTCAGCCGGATTCCTCCTCGTCGCCGCCGAGGCGGTTCATCAGCCCTTCCTTGAACTGATCCAGCTTCTCCTTCGCCCGGTCCTTCAGGGATTCGGTAGTAGCCGACTGCAGCACCCGCTCGATCACCGGCTCCAGCACCTGGCGCGCGACCTCCGCACCGGTGGCACCGCCCGAAGCACGGCCGATGTCGGTGAGCTGGATCCGCGGTATGTCGACGGAGCGCTGTTCGTCGAGATCCGGCAGCGAGACGGAGGCGCTGGCATCCTCCAGGACGAAACGTTCGATGATCAGCTTGCGGCCCGGACCCTCGTCCGCGGCCGGCTGTTCCCCACCGCCAGCGGTTTCCAGGGTCTTCATCAGCTCGCGCAGGTTGCTCCCGGTCGCGCGCTGGATCAGGTTCACCGTGGCGCCGGAGACCGTGACCTCCTTCAGCACGATGGTGTCCTCCGTCACGGTGGCCGGATCGATGCGGATCACGAAGCGGCCCAGCGATATCGCATCGCCGCCGTAACCCGCCGGATTGCCGACGGTGAGACCGGCGATCTCCGCCCGGGCCTCGCCGAGATCGATGGAGACGCCGCTGACCCGGACGGGCGTCTCCGTCGCCGCCGAGCCCTGATCCTCGATCAGGCCCGCGACAATGGTGTCCAGCTGCGTGTAGACATAGACGAGCCCCGCCGCGATCACGACGACGATGGCGGCGACGGCGATCAGGGTCTTCCTTGCTCCGCTGCTCATATCGGTCCCCTTGTCGGTTTTGTTGCACTTTGATCTGTCAGCGCAGGCTACGCGCCGGCGGCACGCCACTCAAGTTGCGGGTCCGGCGCGCGCAAAGCCGATGCCGAGGCCTAGCCAGAAGACAGCCACCAGCCAGCCCGCGACGACATCGCTGGGATGGTGCACGCCGAGAATCACCCGGCTGAGCCCCACCAGGCCGATCAGGACAGCGGCCAGAAAGAGCGTCGCGTTGCGCGCCGGAGCCGCCGGCCGGCCGCTCACGACCGCCCAGGCCACGAATCCGTACACGGCCAGCGCGCCGGTGGCATGGGCGCTCGGGAAAGACGGCGACGACACTTCCACCGCCGCGACCAGGTCTGGCCGACTCCGATCGACCAGATACTTGATAGCCCAGGTGGTCGCCTCCGCCCCGAGGAACGTGATCCACATTGCCAGTATCACCCGCAGCCGATCCGCGGCCGCCAGCAGCCCGCTTGCCACGAGCGCCACCGCAGTCAATGCCGGGCCTGCCCCGACGGCGGTCAGCCAGACGAAGGCTGCCGTCACTGCCGGCGTCCGCCAGGGCGCGACAAGCCCGCCCAGCGTCCGGTCCAGCGCTGCCAGTGCGTCGTGCTGCAAGTACGCGGCCACGAGGGCGAGCAGCAGGATCGAGCTGCCGATCGCGGCGGCAAATACGGGTTGCTTGCGCAGGCGCTCCATCGTCCCAGTATAGGAGCCATCGCCGCCCCCTGCTCCCGGCCGACCCTTGTGCGGGGACGATAGTGGCAACTACGGATCGGGGCAGTCCGCCGCGGCTGTCATCATTACACTCCGTGGGAGAGCGATGGCCATGACACAGCGCCAACAGACACCGCTCCGCGGTCGCCTCGACCGGGAGCAGAAGACCATGCGCCACATGGTGGCCCTGTACTGCCGCGACCATCATCGCGACCATCATC
>CAYQZN010000162.1:0-6156 GCA_964421805.1 uncultured Woeseiaceae bacterium | reverse complement strand
GCATGGACATCTGCCAGGGCATCCTGAATGCGCTGGGCGTCTCCGCGCCGGTGCTCGAGAAGATGATCGGCATCGCCCGCGACGCCGGGGCGCACGGCGCCAAGCTCACCGGCGCCGGCGGCGGCGGCTCCATCGTGGCCTTCTGCCCGGACGGCACGGGCCCGGTGGCCGAGGCCCTGGAGAATGCCGGCTTCCGCACGCTGCAGCTGCACGGCGACCGGGGCGAGGCATGACGGAGCAGGCGCACAACGTCGTCTCCGACGATTCCGAGTCGCTGATCCTCGTCGACCGGGACGACAACGAGCTGGGCACCCTGTCCAAGGCGCGCTGTCACGATGGCGAAGGCGTGCTGCACCGGGCGTTCTCGCTGTTCGTCTTCGACCCCGCCGGTCGCCTGCTGCTGCAGCGCCGCGCCGGCGACAAGCGCCTGTGGCCCGGCTACTGGTCTAACAGTTGCTGCAGCCATCCCCGCGTGGGCGAGGCGATGGACGAGGCCGTGCACCGGCGCCTGGACCAGGAGCTGGGCATCGCGGCCGAACTCGATTTCGTCTACAAGTTCGTCTACCAGGCCCGCTACGGAGACGCCGGCTCGGAGCACGAGCTCTGCTGGGTGTACGCCGGCGTGACGGCGGAGCCGGTGCGGGCCAACGAGACGGAAGTGGCGGAATGGCGCTTCGTGGAAGCGGATACGCTGACGGCGGAATTGTCCCGGCACCCGGACCGCTACACGCCCTGGTTCCGCATGGAGTGGGAGCGGCTGACCGGCGAGCACGCCGGCACGCTGGCACGGATCCTGGAGCGCCTGGGCGCGGCCGCTCAGCCGACGTAGCGGTAGTACTCGATACCGAGATCCTGGAACTGGCGGTCTTCCCGGTCGCCGACCCGCTCGATGACGAACTCGTCGTTCGGCAGGTAGTCGAGCCCCTGAACCCGGCGCCCGTCGTGCAGCGCCTCGTACTGGGCCTGGCTCAGGTCCAGCGCGGGTTCCAGGCAGCGGCTGAAGCCGATGCGGGCCGTGGCCTCGCGCCAGGTCTCGCACATCGTGATCGGGATCACCTCGGCCGCATCGCCGCTGCCGTAGCCGAGCGTCAGGATCTCCTCGCCGGTGAGGTCGAGACCGCTGTCCATGGCCTCCTCGAAACCGGCGGCCATCCACGCCGGCAGCGCGGCGGTGTACAGGTTGCCGAGGTCGCGCATGGTCTCGGATCCCAGCACCAGCTTGTCGAGCACGATCTCCTGGTAGTCCGGTGTGCGACGGAAGATGCGAAGGACTTCCATGGTGAGCGGATAGGCCTCGGTGTTCACGCCGCCTTCCGTGGCCAGCTCCGCCAGGGTGGGCACGGCGTGCAGTTCGGCCACGAGCTGGTCGGTGTCCACCTCCGCCTCGCGGCAGTAACCGTCGAGGATGGCGTACTCCTCCGCGCCGCCGTGGGCCAGCGCCCAGATCCACGCGGCTCCCCAGCCGGTCTCCGGCATGCGCCGGTAGGGGCGGTGCATGAAGACGGCCTTCAGGGAGCGCAGGTAGGGAGCGGGCTTCACGCCGCGCTTCTCGTACATGTCGGCGAGGGCCTGCAGCGTCTCGTCGAGATAACAGGTGGTCGAATACTTGCCGTTGAAGACGGGGAAGTCCTGCACCTGATGGGTCTCGCTGCGGTCCTGGCCGCAGAAGCGCAGCATCGGCTTGCGGAAGTCGATGTGGCGGTAATCGGAGGCGGAGCCGGCCTGGGTCAGGTCCACCACAGCGAGCTTCGGATCCTCTTCCAGCAGCATCGCCACGGCGCCTGCGCCCTGGGTCTGTTCGCCGCTGGAACCGCGGGCGTACTCGGCGATGTCGGCGCAGACGACGATCGCCTGGCTGCCGGCGCCGTCCAGTGCCAGGTGGCGGATGGCGCCCTTCATCCCGTAGACGCCGCCGAGGCAGGCGTGCTTGAATTCCGGTACCTCGCAGCTGCGCGCGATGGGCGGCTTGCCCTCGGCGGCGAGGGCCTTGTCCACCATGCCCTTGACGATGATGGCGCCGGCCGAGTTGTCGGTGCTCGACTCCGTGCCGAGGCCGAGGAACTTCACTCTGCCGGGGTCGACGTCGTACTGGCGGATCAGCCGCAGCACGGCCGTGGCGGCCATGGTGTAGACGCTGTGGCGCTGGCCACGCATCCGGAAACTGCGCCCGACGACCTTGCTGATCTTCGGCCATGGCGCGCCCGTCCACTCACACCAGTCCTCCAGCCAGACGCGGTAAGGCGGGACATAAGCTGCGAGTCCACTGATTCCTATGGGTTTTTTTGTCATGGACTGATAGGTTTACACTTACGACTGTCAACTTGCCTTTACGGCATTTACTGCATTGTCGCGCTACCGCGCTCCGGACACAAGTCCCGGCGGCCGACATTCTAGCCCGAAGCGCCGCGCCGCGGCGATACCCGGGTCGTCCCCGCGGCGCGGCGGCGCCCGCCGGGGATGCGCGGCCGGGCTCACAGGCTGAGGGCCGCCACCACGAAGGTTGCGGTCATCATGAGGACGAAGGCCAGGAAATAGGCGGCGGACAGCGCCACGAACTTCGCGAAGGTGACGAGGAAGCCCTGCCGATAGACCCGGCGCATCGAGCGGAACAGATAGACCGGTATGTAGAACGCGACGACGATGCCGCTGAGGTCTGCTATCCATCCGAAGCTCCCGACCAGGTCGACCAATCTCGCCAGCAGCACCTGCAGGGTCAATACGAGAAAGACGAAGGACTGGTAGTGGACGATGAACAGCAGATGCTCCACGTAGTACCGGCGGGACAGGGGGTAGAGCAGCTTCAGGACGAACGCGAGCAGCGGCAGGAAGGCGAACAGGGCCGTCGGCAGGTCGTCGATGAGCGCCTTCGCGAGGTCCCGCCCCCGGTCGGCGACCACCCGCCGGCAGGCTTCGCGCAGCCGTGCCTCGGTAAGCCTCTCGCCGAGCCAGCCGCCGATCTGGAGCTCCATGTCGTCGCAGACGCCGGTGAAGTCCTCCTCCTGCCCGGCGGACTGCGACGCGGCGTCACCGTCGACCTCCGCGGATGTCGGCTCTTCACCATCCTCGGGTGATGTGCTGGCGCCCTGGCGCACGTCGCCCGCCGTCCCGACGGCCTGCTCCAGCTCCTGGGCCGCCTGATCCGCGTCCGCGTCGAACATCACCTGGATGTCGTTCATGCCGAAGAAGGCGGTGATGAAGAAAAGCAGGCTGAAGGCGAGATACATGCGGAAAGGGGGCATGAATTTCGCCCGCCGGCCCTCCAGGTATTCGGCGGTGAGGTAGCCCGGCCTCAGCAGCAGCGCCCGCAGGGTGCGCCACAGGCGCGAGTCCATATCCAGCAGGTCGCCCAGACCCTCGGCGATCAGGCCCCACAGGCTGATGAGGCGGCTGCTGGAACGCTGGCCGCAGATGCCGCAATACTGGCCGTGCAGGACGTGGCCGCAGTTGAGACAGCGGGGCGGGGCCAGCCCCTCGTCGCCGGCGCCGGCTGCGGTCAGTACGCGGCGCTCGATCCGCAGAGCAGGGCCGAAACGCTGCTCGGCGGCCTCGCGCATGCGCTCGGCGTGGCTGGCGAAGTACTCCTCCAGCGCTGCCCGGTCGGTGAGCGTGTAGTGCACCGTGTGCGCGGGCCACTCGTCCTCGGCTCCAGGCACCACGTCGAGGATGCGTGCGCCGGTGAAGCCGGGCAGCTCCAGCATGGCGCCCACGTGCTCCGGCAGCCAGCCGCGCAGGTCCGCATCGACGGCGGGGTCGCAGGTGACCGTGACCTCGTAGATGACACGCGGTTCTTCCACCGTCTCCTCTCCCCGCGGCGCCGGCATTACCGCGCCGCGCCGGCTTCAGACCCGCACTAGTCCGTGCTGCCGGCTCCGACGCCCTCGCTGCTCTCGCCAGGCTCGTCGTCCGCCGTCCCGGCGGTTGCCGAGGCGGCGCGTTTCTTCTTCGTCGTCTTGCTCTTGCGCCGGGCCGCTTTCTTCTTTTTCTTCTTCCTGCCCGGCCCGGTGGCTTTGCCGGCGCCCCCGCCCTTGCCGCAGGCGAACGCATCCGGCGGGAAGTCGTCCACGTGAATGATGGCCATCGCCTTGTCGTGATAGGCGAGCAGCTTCTCGGCCTCCTCCTCGCCGAGATAGCCGGCCTCCCGCGCCTCGGCGACCTGGTCCGGAAGATATTCGGCGCTGATGCGGCCTTCCTTCTCCATTTCACGCAGCTTCTTCTCGATGGGCTCGACTTCCAGCGCCATCTCCAGCGCTTCCTGCAGCAGGCCGAGTTCGCTGCCGGGCACCTTCGCCCGGAAGGCCTGCGCCGCCAGCCGCTCGCGGGTCTCGCCCGGCGTGATCACCAGGTCGACGATCTGCTGGCCGAGCTCGTCCGCCGGCGACGAATAGGTGCGTCCGCGCGGGAATATGAGCGCGCGCAGCAGGACCGCCACCGGCCGGTTCGGGAAGTTTCTGAGGAAGCTGTGCAGCTGTTCCTGCGCCTGGTACATGAGTGTGCGCACCGACCACTCCACCAGCGGCAGATCGGAAGAGCGGCGGCCCTGGTTCTCGAAGTGCTTCAGTACGCAGGAGGCCAGATACATGCTGCTGAACACGTCACCCAGCCGCGCCGACAGCAGCTCCCGCTGCTTCAGTTTGCCGCCGAGCGTTAGCATGGCGAAGTCGGCCGCCAGGGCGAACGCCGCGCTGTAGCGGTTGATGTTCTGGTAGTAGCGCCGCGTGGGCGTGTTCAGCGGCACACGGCTGAACTTCGCATGGGTGAGCGCCAGGAAGAACGAGCGGGCGGCGTTGCTGATGGCATAACCCACGTGGCCGAACAGCGACTTGTCGAACTCGCGCAGACCGCGCTCCCGGTCCTCGTCCTGCGCCGCATGCAGCTCCTTGAGGACGAACGGATGACAGCGGATCGCGCCCTGACCGAAGATGATCAGGCTGCGGGTCAGGATGTTGGCGCCTTCCACGGTGATGGCGATGGGCGCCGCCTGATAGCCCCGGCCGAGATAGTTCTTGGGCCCGAGCATGATGCCCTTGCCGCCGTGCACGTCCATGGCGTCGTTGGCGATCTTCCGGCCGAGCTCGGTGCAGTGGTACTTCAGCACGGCGGACGGCACCGCGGGTTTCTCGCCCTGGTCGATCGCGCCGGAGGTGACGCTGACCGCCGAACTCATGATGTAGGTGTAGCCGGCGATGCGGGTCAGCGCCTCGCCCACGCCCTCGAACTTCGCCACCGGCAGGTGGAACTGGGTGCGGATGCGGCTGTAGGCGCCGGTGGCGTAGACCGCCGCCTGACCGCCGCCCAGAGCGCTGGAGGGCAGGGTGATGCCACGGCCAACCGACAGCAGTTCCACCAGCATCTTCCAGCCCTTGCCCGCCATCTCCGGCCCGCCGATGATGGCGTCCAGCGGCACGAAAACGTCCTTGCCGGTGGTGGGTCCGTTCTGGAACGGGATGTTCAGCGGGAAGTGACGCCGGCCGAACTCCACCCCCGGGGTGTCCGTGGGCACCAGGGCCGCGGTGATGCCGTACTCCTCGGGGCCGCCCAGCAGGCCGTCCGGGTCCTTCAGCTTGAATGCGAGGCCGAGCACCGTGGCGACCGGTGCCAGCGTGATGTAGCGCTTGTCCCAGTTGAGCCGGATGCCGGTGATCTCTTCGCCGTTGTATTCACCCTTGCAGACCACGCCGGTGTCGACGATGGCCGCGGCGTCGGAGCCCGCCTGGGGCGAGGTGAGCGCGAAGCAGGGGATCTCCTCGCCGCTGGCCAGGCCGGGCAGGTAGCGTTTCTTCTGCTCCTCGGTGCCGTAGTGCAGCAGCAGCTCGGCGGGGCCGAGGGAGTTCGGCACGCCGATGGTGGAGGAGGCGGTCGCGCTGCGGGAGGCGAGCTTGGCCAGGATCATCGCGTTGGCGTAGGCGGAGAATTCCAGGCCGCCCCACTTCTTCGGGATGATCATGGCGAAGAATTTCTGCTTCTTGATGTAGTCCCAGACCTCCTGGGGCATGTCGCCGAGCTCGTGAGTTATCTCCCAGTCGTCGAGCATGCGGCACAGTTCTTCGCAGGGGCCGTCGATGAATGCCTGTTCCTCTTCCGAGAGTTTCGGCGGCGGCATGGACAGCATCCGGTCCCAGTCGGGCAGGCCGGTGAACAGCTCGCCGTCCCACCAGA
>CAYQZN010000161.1:0-6158 GCA_964421805.1 uncultured Woeseiaceae bacterium | reverse complement strand
GCCGGCCACCGCGCCACGCTGATCAACGGCCAGGAGCGGGTGCGCGTGCCCGAGGTCGACGTCGCCGACCGCCGGGTCACGCTGACGTTTCCCGCCTACAACAACCGCATCGAGGCGGAATGGGCGGAGGGCCGCCTGACCGGCACGCTCACCCTGGTGAAGCGCTACGGCAAGGAGCAGCGCATCCCGTTCGCCGCCGTGCCGGGCACCGCAGCGCCGAGCCAGCCCCAGGCCACGGCGGAAGTGGACGTCTCCGGGCGCTGGGAGGTGAGCTTCACGGAACCGGACGGCAACCAGCACCCGGCCGTGGGCGAGTTCGCCCAGCGCGGCAACCGGCTGTTCGGCACCTTCCTCACCGAGACCGGCGACTACCGCTACCTCGAAGGTACGGTGCGCGGGCGCGAGGTCACCCTGTCCAAATTCGACGGTGCCCACGCGTTCCTGTTCAAGGCGATGGAAGAAGACGGCCGGCTGACCGGCCGTTTCTGGTCCGGCACCGAGTGGCAGGAGACCTGGTCGGCCGTGCGCAACCCGCGGGCCACGCTGGCTGACGCCCGGCGGCTCACCTTCCTGAAACCGGGCTACGAGCGCTTCACCTTCACCTTTCCCGATACGGACGGCGAGCCGGTCGCGCTGGACGACGAGCGCTTCCGCGGCAAGGTGGTGGTGGTGACGCTGGCCGGCAGCTGGTGCCCGAACTGCCACGACGAGGCCGCGTTCATGGCGCCGCTGTACAAGCGGCTGCGCGGCCAGGGCCTGGAGGTGATCGCACTCATGTACGAGCACCTGGAGGACTTCGATGCGGCCGCCGCCCAGGTGGAGAAATTCCGCCAGAAGTTCGGCATCGAATACACCACGCTGATCGCGGGTATCTCGGACAAGACCGAAGCGGGGAAGACCCTGCCGGCGCTGAATCACGTGCTCGCTTTCCCCACCACCATCTTCATCGGCCGCGGCGGGCGCGTGCGCCAGATCCATACCGGATTCCAGGGCCCCGGGACGGGCGAGCATTACCAGCAGCTGACCCGGGAGATGACCACCTTCATCGAAGATCTGCTGGCCGAGCCCGTGCCGGCAGCCGAGGACGCAGCCTGAGGAGGGCCACATGCCATCGTTCGACGTCGTCTCCGAAGTGGACATGCACGAAGTGACCAACGCCGTGGACCAGGCCAACCGGGAGGTCACCAACCGCTTCGACTTCAAGGGCACCGGGGCGAAGTTCGAGCAGGAGGAGTCGGCGATCCGCCTGCGCGCCCAGGTGGAATTCCAGCTGCAGCAGATGATGGACATCCTGCGCCAGAAACTCGCCAAGCGCGGCATCGACGTCGCCTGCCTGGAGGTGGGCGAGGTCGAGGAGAGCGGCAGCGAGGCGCGCCAGACCGTGACGCTGCGCCAGGGCATCGACTCGGCACTGGCGAAGAAGATCGTCCGCCTGATCAAGGACTCGAAGATGAAAGTGCAGGCCTCCATCCAGGGGGAGAAGGTCCGCATCAACGGCAAGAAGAAGGACGACCTGCAGGCGGCGATCGCGCTGCTGAAGGACGCCGACATCGACCTGCCGCTGCAGTACGAGAACTTTCGCGACTGACCCGCCCGTGAGCGAACCAGCCAACAGCGGCAACGGGGGGCTGCGCCGCAGCGAGATCGTCTTCGCCCGCAAGGACCGGGCGCTGCGCGACGACGTGCGCACTCTCGGCCGGCTGATCGGCGAACTGCTGCGCGAGCAGGGCGGCGAGTCCCTGTACGAACTGGTGGAGAGCGCCCGGCGCATCTCCATCCGCCGCCGGGAGGGCGACCGCGAGGCCGCCGCCGAACTCACCGACCTGGTGCAGGCGCTGCCACCGGATACGGCCCGGGACGTGATCCGCGCGTTCTCCACCTATTTCGAACTGGTCAACACGGCGGAGAAGGTCCATCGCATCCGGCGCCGGCGGGATTACCTGCGCGACGAGGACACCTTCCAGCCCGGCGGCCTGGAGTATGCCCTGCGCGACCTGCGCGAGGCCGGCGTCAGCGACGCGGACCTCGACACGCTGCTGCACCGGCTGCGCATCCAGCCCGTATTCACCGCTCACCCCACAGAGCCCACCCGCCGCACCATCCTGCGCAAGGAGCAGAATATCGTCCGCCATCTGGTGGACATGCTGAACCCCACGCTGACGCCCCAGGAGGAGCGCACCGCGCTCGCCTCGATCCGCGCCGAGGTCACCACCATCTGGCAGACCGAGGAACACCCCTCCGAGAGCATGACCGTCGCCGACGAGCTCGAGCACGTGCTGTTCTTCCTCACCGACGTGCTCTATCGCGTGCTGCCGCCGTTCTACGAGAGCCTCGAGGACGCCGTCGGCGCCGTGTACGGCCAGGAGACCCTCGACAATATCGAGATACCGGACCTGATCTCCTTCGCCTCCTGGGTCGGCGGCGACATGGACGGCAATCCCAACGTGGGCGCGAAGACCATCCGCGAGACGCTGACGCGGCAGCGCGCCCTGATCCTGGACCTGTATTACCGGGAGTGCGGCCGGCTGTCCGGCAAGCTCAGCCAGACGGTGTCCCGCGTGGGCGTGGCGCCCGCCATCCTGGAGCGCATCGAGGTCTATCGGGGCCATTTCCCGCACGCCTGGCATGCGGTGCCCGCCCGTCACCGGGAAATGCCCTACCGGGTGTATCTGCGCCTGGTGCAGGAGCGGCTGCAGTCCACCTACGACGACAGCGCATTCCCGTACGAGTCGGCAGAGGAGTTCGAGGCGGACATCCGCCTGATCGCGACCAGCCTGCGCGCGAATCAGGGCCGTCATGCCGGGCTGTTCGCGGTGCGCCGCCTGCTGCGCCGCATCCGCACCTTCGGTTTCCACCTGCTGACCCTGGACGTTCGCCAGGACGCGCTGGTGCATCGGGAGGTGGTGGGCCGCTGCCTCGACATAGAGGACTGGCTGGAGTGGACGCCGGAGGCGCGGACCGCACGGATCAGGGAGGCGCTGCAGGACCGGGAGCTGCCCCGGGCCGACAGCACCGACACCCGCATCCGCAAGACCCTGGCCGTATTCCAGGCTATCTCCTTCTGCCGGCGCAAGTACGGCAGGCGGGCCATCGGGCCGTTCATCATCAGCATGACCCAGGGTGCCGACGACGTGCTCTCCGTACTGCTGCTGGCCCGCTGGGGCGACCTGGCGTCGAAGGGCGGCAAGGTGCCGCTGGACGTCGCGCCCCTGTTCGAGACCGTCGACGATCTCAGGAACGGCACCCGCATCATGCAGGAGCTGCTTACCGACGAGGTCTACCGCAAGCACCTCGCCCACCGCGGCGACGAGCAGATGATCATGGTGGGCTATTCGGACAGCAACAAGGACTCCGGGCTGGCCTCGGCACGCTGGGCGCTGTACGAGGCCCAGGCAGACCTCGTGCGCGAACTCGACAGCGAGGATCTCGGCATCACGCTCTTCCACGGCCGCGGCGGCACTACCAGCCGGGGCGGCGGCAAGACCCATGCCGCGGTGCTCGGCGCGCCGGCGGACACCATCCGCGGCCGTCTGCGGGTGACCGAGCAGGGCGAGATCATCAACGAGAAATACGGCCTGCGCGGCATCGCGCTGCGCACGCTGGAACAGCTGATGGCCTCGGTTTCCATGGCCACCGCCAACCCGGAGCGCACCACGCCGGAACCGGACGAGTGGCGGCAGATGATGGACACCGTCGCCGTCGAGAGCCGCAAGGTCTACCGCGGGCTCGTCTACGACCGGCCGGGCTTCTTCGACTACTTCCGCTGCGCCACTCCCATCGACGTCATCGAGCGCATGCGCATCGGCTCGCGACCCTCGTCCCGGCGCAAGCAGCGGGGCATCCAGGACCTGCGGGCCATCCCCTGGGTGTTCGCCTGGACGCAGAGCCGGCACATCCTGCCGGGCTGGTTCGGCTTCGGCAGCGGGCTGCGCGCGGCCATCGAGATTCACGGCGAAGAGGCATTCACCGCCATGACCGGGCAATGGTTCTACCTGCAGTCGCTGCTCGCCGACGTGGAGATGGTGCTGGCGAAGTCCGACATGACCATCGCCTCGCGCTACTCGGAACTCGCCGGTACGCTGCACGAGAAGTTCTTTCCCGTGATCCGCGAGGAATTCGAACTGACGAGGGAGATGGTGCTGAGACTCACCGGCAATGCGAACCTGCTGGAGAAGGACAAGACCATGCAGCGGGCCATCATGCTGCGCAACCCCTACGTGGACCCCATGAGCCTGCTGCAGGTGGACCTCCTGGCCCGCTGGCGCGCGAAGGAACGCGACGACGACGAGCTGTTCGCCGCACTGCTGGCCAGCGTGAACGGCATCGCGCAGGGGCTGCAGAATACGGGGTAGGGGTCGGGCCTGAAGGCCCTCCTACATGCCGGGCCAGCCTCACCGAAGCATGTAGGAGGGCCTTCAGGCCCGACCCGTTATTCGTCGCAGTAGGTGACGAATTCCCGCAGCGATTTGCGGCGGATGTCGGGCACCTTCGCGTCCTTCGCAGGATAGCCCGTCACCAGCAGCAGGAACGGCCGCTCGCTCTTCGGGCGCTCGAGGATCTCGTTCAGGAAGCCCATCGGGCTGGGCGTGTGGGTGAGAGTGGCCAGGCCGGCGTGGTGCAGCGCCGTGATCAGCATGCCGGTGGCGAGGCCCACGGACTCCCGGGGGTAGTAGTGCTTCACCCGGGTGCCATCCTTCATGTGGCCGTGCTTCTGCAGGAACACGGCGATCAGGTAGGGCGCCTTCTCCAGGAAGGGTTTCTCCGCATCCGTGCCCAGCGGCGCCAGTGCCTGCAGCCAGTCCTCCGGCGCGCGGCGCTGGTAGAACTCCCGCTCCTCGGCCTCCGCGGCCTCGCGGATGCGGCGCTTGGTCTGCGGACCGCTGACGACGACGAAGTGCCAGGGCTGCCGGTTGGCGCCGCTGGGGGCCGTGCCGGCAGCACGCAGGCAGTCGTCGATGATCGCTCTCGGGACGGCGCGGGACGAGAAATCGCGCACACTCCGGCGCCGCTCGAGTTCCTCGTGGAAGCGCCGCGCGCGGTCGCGCATGTCGGCGACGGGGAACTCCCGGTAGGCGGGCAGCGGGATGAATCGGGCATCGGCCATCGCTCTTTCCTCGCGCCGCCTGCGGCGGCCGTCAGGGCCCGGACCCGCCGGGCAGGGGGATCATGTCGCACTCCGGATCCGGTTCGCCGTGCTCGTTCTCGGACACTGCCCAGGCGCGCACGGAGATGCCGGCCTCGTGGACGGTCTCCCGATCGCCGCTGACCAGCGGATGCCACCACGCGAGGCCGCGGCCCTCGCTGATGCGTCGATAGGCGCAGGACCGCGGCAGCCAGCCCATCTCACCGAGCGAATCCGGACTCATCACGAGGCAGTCGGGTACGTGCTCGGAGCGGTTCGCGTAGTCCGCGCAGCGGCAGTTGCCGAGCTCCAGCAGCCGGCAGGCCACGCGGGTGTAGCGCACCTCGCCCGTGTCGATGTCCTGCAGCTTGTGCAGGCAGCAGCGCCCGCAGCCGTCGCACAGCGACTCCCACTGCTCGCGGGTCATGGCCGCCAGCGGCGTGGTCTCCCAGAACGGCTTCATGCTCGCGCCCGCCCCGGCCGACCGCGAGATGCTGCTACCGATGTCAGTGCTCCGTCCAATTCCCTGTCCCGCTGGCTCCGCCGCTGGCTGGCCTCCGATGAGGCCACGGTTGCTAAACTAATCGTTTTGCCCAGGCCATCACAATGAGCAATAGCCCCAAAGCCGACGCCGTATTCCTCGACCTGGACACGATGGGTGCCGGCGACCTGGACCTCGCCCCGCTGGCGGACGCCGTCGGCGGCAGCCTGGAGGTGCACGGTGCCACCGAGCCTGAAGAGGTCGCCCACCGCATTGCCGAGGCCAGACTGGTCCTCCTCAACAAGGTAAAGCTGGGCCGTGCGGAGATCGAGGGCGCGAGCCGCCTGGGCTTCGTGGGACTCACGGCCACGGGCGTCGACAACATCGACCTAGCGGCGGCCGGCGAGCGCGGCGTCGTCGTCGCGAACATCCGCGACTACTGCACGCAGTCCGTGGCGCAGCACGTCATGGGCGTCGTGCTCTCGCTCACCCATCGGCTCGCCGAGTACACGGCGCTGGTCGCCGCCGGCGACTGGCAGCAGGCCGGCAACTTCT
>CAYQZN010000160.1:0-6276 GCA_964421805.1 uncultured Woeseiaceae bacterium | reverse complement strand
AACAGCAAGGCGAAGAACATCATCGAGACCTGCCGGATCCTGATCGAGGAACACGGCGGCGAGGTGCCCCGGGAGCGGGCGGCGCTGGAGGCCCTGCCCGGCGTCGGCCGCAAGACTGCGAACGTGATCCTGAATACGGCTTTCGGCGAGCCCGTGATCGCGGTGGACACGCACATCTTCCGGGTGGCGAACCGTACCGGGCTGGCAAAGGGCAAAACGCCGCTTGCGGTGGAGAAACGGCTCAGCCGGCTGACGCCGGAGGAGTTCCTGAAGGACGCCCACCACTGGCTGATCCTGCACGGGCGCTACGTGTGCAAGGCGCGCAAGCCGGACTGCCCCAACTGCATCATCGCCGACCTCTGCGAGTACCGGCACAAGACCGAGTCGCCGGAGGCAGCCTGATGCTCTTCGGCCAGGACCGGGACGAACTCAGGCGCATGTACGCCGAAGCCTGGCGCAAGGCCACGGAGTCCCGGCCGATGAGTGCGCTGGAAGCGCAGATCGCCGACGTGGTGGCCGCGCATCCGGAGTATCAGCGCGCCCTGGCCGACTCCGGCCTGGACCGGGATTACACCGGCGCGGACGGCGCCGCCAACCCGTTCCTGCACATGGGGCTGCACATGGCCCTGCGCGAGCAGGTGGCCACCGACCGGCCGGCCGGCGTGCGGCTTGTATTCGAGGGCCTCGCAGCACGGCTTGGCGATGCCCACGAGGCCGAACACCGCATGATCGAGTGCCTGGCGGAAACACTCTGGGAGGCCCAGCGCGCCGGCGCAGCCCCGGACGAGGCCGCCTACCTGGAGCGCCTGCGCCGGCTGGCCTGATCCGCCGGCCGTGGTGAAATATACGGCCACCGCAACCGGTCCTCTCTGGTGAAGACGTACGGGAACAAGACGACCGAACCGAAACGGCAAGGACAAAGACGGGAAGAATGATGACGGAGACAGCACAGCAGGAGACGCCGAACGGCAGCACGCAGCGCCAGATCCCCGCGGGCGCCGGCCTCGGCCTCAGGCGTGGCCTCATGCAGTCGCTGTGGGAGCGGCAGCCCGAGGAGATCGATTTCCTGGAAGTGGCGCCGGAGAACTGGATCGGCGTCGGCGGCCGGCAGGGGCGGCGCTTTCGCGAATTCAGCGAACGCTATCCCGTGACGCTGCACGGCCTTTCCCTGTCGCTGGGGGCACCCTCGCCACTGGACGAAGACCTGCTGCAGCGCATCCGCCGTTTCATGGACCAGCACGGCATCACCTTTTACTCCGAGCACCTGAGTTATTGCGGCGACGATGGCCACCTCTACGACCTGATGCCCATCCCCTTCACCGAGGAGGCCGTGCACTACGTCGCCGGGCGCATCCGCCGCGCTCAGGAGATCCTGGGCCAGCGCATCGCCGTGGAGAACGTCTCCTACTACGCCACCCCGGACCGCTCGCTTTCCGAAGCGGAGTTCGTGCGCGCGGTACTGGAAGAGGCGGACTGCGATCTGCTGCTGGACGTGAACAACATCGTGGTGAACGCCATCAACCACGGCTATGACGCGGAAGACTTCCTGGCGGCCATGCCGGACGAGCGGGTCGCCTACCTGCACGTGGCCGGGCACTACGTGGAGGCCGAGGACCTCCGCGTGGACACCCACGGCGCCGCGGTCAGCGACCCGGTGTGGGGTCTGCTGGCGCAGACGTACGAGCGGCTGGGGCCGCTGCCGACCCTGCTGGAGCGGGATTTCAACTTCCCGCCCCTGGACGAACTGCTGGGCGAGCTGCGCCTCGTGCGCACCCTGCAGCGCGAGCCCGGGGCACTGGCCGGCATCGCAGCGGAGGCCGCCCGTGTCTGAGCGCCCGACGTTTCAGCGCAAGCAGTACGAGTTCGCGGCCCACATCCGCGACCCGAAAGCCAACCCTGCGCCGGCCGGCATCGAGGACCGGCGCCTCGCCATCTACCGCGACCTCTTCTTCGGCAATATCTCCGGGCTGCTCGCCGCCACCTTCCGGGTAACCAAGCGCGTCCTCGACGGCGCGCAGTGGGACGCGCTGGTGCGCGACTTCATTGCCCGCCACGAATCCCGTACGCCGCTGTTTCTGCACATGCCCCGGGAGTTCGTCGCATTCCTGGAGCACGAACGCGACGAGCCGGCGGACCCGCCCTTTCTGCAGGCGCTGGCCCATTACGAATGGGTCGGCCTGGCCCTGTCCATCGAGGAGGAAGATCCGGACCTGGACGGCGTGGACCGGGAAGCGGACCTGCTCGCCGGCGTGCCCGCCGTCTCGCCGCTCGCGTGGCTGTGCGGCTACCACTTCCCGGTACACCGCATCAGCCCGGAGTTCCTGCCGGAGGAGCCCGACCCGCAGCCGACCTGGCTGGTGGTCTATCGCCGGCTCGACGACCGCATGGGCTTCCTGGAACTGAACGCCGCCACCGCCCGCCTGTTCGAAATGGCCCGGGACAACGAGGCCGGACGCACGGGCCGGGAACTCGCAGAAACCGTCGCCGCGGAGATCGGCCACCCGCAACCGGAGGCCGTCGTCGCCGGCGCCCGCGACACGCTCGAGGAGATGCGGCGCCTGGATATCGTCCTCGGCGTCCGCCGGGACTGAGCCGCAGACAGCGAAGGAAGAGATTCATGATCGGATTCCTGAACCGCCTGCAGGACCTGCTGGACGCCACGAAGGCCGTGGACTTCCTCGGCCCCCTGGCGCTGCGCCTGTACCTGGTGCCCGTATTCTGGGTGGCCGGCACCAACAAGCTGGCCAGCATGGACGACATCATCAACTGGTTCGGCAACCCGGACTGGGGACTCGGCCTGCCCTTCCCGACGCTCATGGCCTGGCTGGCCACCGGCGCGGAGGTGGGCGGCGCGGTCCTGCTGCTGATCGGTTTCGCGGTGCGCTGGATCTCCATCCCGCTGATGGTGACCATGCTGGTGGCTGCCTTCGGGGTGCACTGGAAGAACGGCTGGCAGGCCGTGCACGACCCGATGAGCCCGTTCCCGGCAGAGAACGTCGACGGCGCCATGCAGCGGCTGGACAAGGCGAAGGAACTGCTGCGCGAGCACGGCAACTACGACTGGCTGACGGAGACGGGCGGCCTGGTAATCTCGAACAACGGCATCGAGTGGGCGGCGACCTATTTCGCGATGCTGCTGGCGCTGTTTTTCACCGGCGCGGGCCGCTACGCCAGCGTCGACTACTGGATCGCGAGACGGTTCCGGCCGCAGCAGGCCATTGCCGGTTCTTCCTAGCGGTTCTTTCTAGCGGTTCTTTCTAGCGGCCCTTCCCGCGCGGCAGGTACAGATCCGTCAGCGTCCCCTCCCAGGCCTCGGCCGCCATGGCCACGGTCTCGGACAGTGTCGGGTGCGGATGGACGGTCAGGCCGATGTCGGCCGCGTCGGCGCCCATCTCGATGGCCAGTGCAGTCTCCGAGATCAGGTCGCCGGCGTTTGTGCCGACGATGCCGGCACCCAGCAGACGGTTGGTCGACTTGTCGAACAGGAGCTTGGTGAGGCCCTCGTCGCGTCCCATCGCCAGTGAGCGCCCGCTGGCGGCCCAGGGGAACTGCGCCTTGCCGTAGTCGACGCCCTGCTCTTTCGCCTCCGTTTCGGTGAGTCCCACCCAGGCCACTTCGGGATCGGTATAGGCCACGGACGGGATCACCCGCGCGTCGAAGGCGCTCTTCTGGCCGGCCGCCGCCTCGGCCGCCACCTTGCCCTCGTGGGTCGCCTTGTGGGCCAGCATGGGCTGGCCGACGATATCGCCGATGGCGTAGATGTGCGGCACGTTCGTGCGCATCTGCTTGTCCACCGGGATGATGCCGCGCTCGTCCACATCGACGCCCGCTTTCTCCGCATCCAGCCGGTCGCCGTTCGCTCGCCGGCCGACGGCCACCAGCACCCGGTCCCACACGCCCGGTTCCGGCGCGCCGTCGCCTTCGAAGCTGACCCGGACGCCCTCCTCCCTGCTCTCCATGCCGGACACGCTCACACCCAGCAGGATATCTTCGTAGCGGCTCTTCATACGCTTCGCGAGCGGCCGCACCAGATCCGGGTCGGCGCCGGGCATCAGCTGCTTCATCAGCTCCACGACGGTGACCTTCACGCCCAGCGCATCGTAGACGCAGGCCATCTCCAGGCCGATGATGCCGCCACCCACCACCAGCAGGCGCTCCGGCAGGGGCGCCAGTTCCAGCGCGCCGGTCGAGTCGACGATGCGCTCGTCGTCAGGCAAGCCGGGAATGCGGCTGGGCTCGGAGCCCGCGGCGATGATGCCGTGCTTGAACGCGATCACCCGGCGCCCGTCGTCGTTCTCGACGACCAGCCGGCGGGGTGACAGGAAGCGGCCGGTGCCGTGGATCACCTGCACCTTGCGCTGCTTCGCCAGGCCCGTCAGCCCGTCGGTGAGCCGCTTGACGACGCCCGACTTCCATTCACCGAGCCGCGCGGCGTCGATCTCCGGCTCGCCGAAGCGGATGCCGTGCTCGCCCATCTCGGCCGCCTCCTCGATCACCCGGGCGGCGTGCAGCAGCGCCTTGGACGGGATGCAGCCGACATTCAGGCAGACGCCGCCCAGCACCGGCCAGCGCTCGACCAGCGTCACCCGCAGGCCCAGGTCGGCCGCGCGGAACGCCGCCGCATAACCGCCCGGCCCCGCACCCAGCACGACGAGGTCCGTCTCCAGGTCGGCGTCGGCCTCGTCGCGGGCCGCCGGCGGTGCTTCGCTGCGGCGCGACGAAGGCTCCGCCGAACCGGACTCCTGCCCGTCCCGTTCCTCTGCGTCTGCGTCTGCTTCGGCCCCGGCGGCCTCGGCCTCGCCGGTGTCGGCGTCTCCGTTTTCGCCGTCGGCGGGCTGTGCGTCCTCCGCGTCGTCGCCCGCGTCGGCCATGCGCAGGAGTTCACTGCCCTCGGAGACCTTGTCGCCGGTCTTGACCAGCACGGACTCGACCCTGCCGCCCCGCGGGGCCGGCAGGTCCATGCTCGCCTTGTCCGTCTCCAGCGTGACGACGGGGTCCTCGGCCTCGATCTCGTCGCCCTCGGCCACGTGGACCTCGATGACGTCGACCTCGTCGAAGTCGCCGATATCGGGCACGCGGATGATGTGACCGTCTTCGCTCATGGCGCCGGGATCATGACCATGGTGATCATCGTCAGGGGATGGCTTCGAGCAGACCGCCGACGTCGCCCAGAGCGCCGGACAGCCAGGTGGTGAAGCGCGCCGCGTCCGCGCCGTCGATCACCCGGTGGTCGTAGGAGAGTGACAGCGGCAGCATCAGGCGCGGTTTGAACTCCCGGCCGTTCCAGACCGGCTGCATGCTCGAGCGGGAAACGCCGAGTATGGCGACCTCCGGGGCGTTGATGATCGGCGTGAAGGCCGTGCCGCCGATACCGCCGAGGCTGGAGACGGTGAATGTACCGCCCTGCATCTGCTCGGCGCTGAGCTTGCCTTCCCGCGCCGCGGCGGACAGCTCGGCCAGGTCGCCGGCGAGTTCGTAGACGTCCTTGCGCTCGGCATCCCGGATGACAGGCACCACGAGGCCGTTCGGCGTATCGGCCGCGAAACCGATGTGGAAGTAGTGTTTCAGCACCAGGTGCTCGCCGTCCGGATGCAGGGAGCTGTTGAAGCGCGGGAACTCCTTCAGCGCCTGCACGCAGGCCTTGATGATGAATGCGAGCGGCGTCAGCTTGATGCCGCGCTCCGCCGCCGTGCCCTTCAGCTCCTGGCGGCGCTCCTCCATCTCCGTGATGTCGGCGAGGTCGTGCTGCGTGACGTGGGGCAGGTTCAGCCAGGACGCCTGCAGCCGACGCGCGGAGATCTTGCGGATGCGGCCGAGCGGCTGGGTCACGACGTCGCCGTACCTGGCGAAATCCACCTCCGGAACCGACGGCAGTGCAGCGCCCGTGGCGGCCTCGCCGCCGCCCTGCAGTGTCTTCTTGACCCAGGACTTCACGTCCTCGGCCAGGATCCTGCCCTTGCGCCCGGTGCCGTCCACCCGGACCAGGTCGACGCCCAGCTCCCGCGCCAGCCTGCGCACGCTCGGGCTCGCGTGGGCCCGGGAGAAACCCGCCTCGTCGATGGCCGGGAATCCGGAGGGCATGTCCCGGCGCTCGTCGGCGGAGTCGGCCCGCTCGCGCCGCCCGCTGCCGGCCTGCTCTCCCGAGGGCGCCGCCGACTGCGTCTGCCGGCGCTCCGTGCCGGCCTCGCCGCTTTCGCGGTCGCGGCCTGTCTGACGTTTCGCCGCGGCTTCCTGTTCGGCCTCGTCCGCTTCGTCGGCCTCCGCGGTATCGTCGCC
>CAYQZN010000159.1:0-6292 GCA_964421805.1 uncultured Woeseiaceae bacterium | reverse complement strand
TCGCCGAGGGAATCGCCAAGCAAATCGCCGGCCGATTCGGCCGATGGAGCGTCGCTTGACCGGGAGAGTTTCTGCCATAGTCGCAGTCGTCCTGGCAGCCCTGGTCGTCACGGGCTGCTCGAGTCAGGTTGCGCTCAACGATCCCGCTCTCCCCGACCCCCTTCTGAACCAGCTGCCGCTGAAGGTGGCCGTCCGTTACTCGCCCGAAATGTCGCGCTACGTGCACGAGGAAGAGGTGCTCGGGCGGCAGAAATGGACCATCAACCTGGGGGCCGCCAACAAGCTCGCCTTCCGGCATCTGTTCGAGTCCATGTTCAGCGAGGTGGTCGAGGTGGATGCAGATACGGACGTCGAGGCGCTGGGCGCCGACGCCCTGATCGAGGCGGGCATCGAGGCCTTCGAGTTCGCCCTGCCCGCGCAGAGCCGCTCGGACGCCTACACCATCTGGATCCGCTACCGGCTGCGCATCTTCGACGACGAAGGCACGGAGATCTCCAACTGGCCCATCGCCGCCTACGGCAAGGCCGGCTCCGAGGGCATGTTCAGCGCGGACGAGGCGCTGGCCCGCGCCGCCGTGCTGGCGATGCGCGATGCGGCCGCCATGATCGGCCTGCGCTTCGCGCGCGAGACCGGGCTGGGCGATCCGGGCGGCAGCGGCATGCCCGGGGCGGAGCCGGAAGAGTCGCAGAGCCTGACCGCTCAGACCGCGCCCGCGAGCGAGCCGTCCGGCAATCCCGCGGGCGATTCCGCGGCCGCTCCCGCGCTCGATTCCGCAGCCGATGCCGCAAGCGAGACCGAGTCCGGCGCCGTAACGGTGGTGGCGCCGCCGGAGACCGAAGTCGAGGCCGGACTGCCGGCCGAAGAGGAAGCGGAACAATCCACGGACGTGGCTGCGAACACTGACGATGCGGCCCAGGCAAATTTCCAGGGGAATCTCACCGATGACCGAGGCTAGAGACGGCTGGGCCGAAGCGACAGGCCCCGGCCGGATGCTGCTGCTGGGGCTGGCCGGTACGGCCGTCCTGCTGAGCGGCTGCGTCACGGCACGGATGGAACAGGAGAAGAGCGCGGCCACCGGCATCCTGGACGGCGAGGCGGTGGTGGTCATGGCGCGCAGCTACCATCTCGGCAACGAAACCGAGCGCGGCTTTACCGACTGCGTGGGCGACGCGCTGGGCAACGGGCGCGAAGGGCTGGCCGTGATGCCGGACCAGCAGTTCGTGGACGCGCTGTTCCCCTGGCTGGAACCGCGCACGGCACCCGCCGAGACGAAGGCGCTGCAGCGCTTCATGCAGCGCCCGGGAGTGCGTGAGCGCATCCGCGACAGCGGCGTTCGCTACATCGTGTGGCTCGACGGCGATACCGAGCGCACCGGCGGCGGCGGCAGCCTGTCCTGCGCGGCGGGGCCCGGCGGCGGCGGCTGCTTCGGCTTCGCCTGGTGGGAGAACGAGGCCAACTACGAGGCATCGATCTGGGACCTCAAGGAACTTAAGTCCGCCGGCTCGGTGAAGGCGGACGTCTCCGGCACGTCCTATCTCCCGGCGATCGTGATCCCGGTACCGCTGATCGCGCGCACCCAGACCGCGGCATGCAAGAACCTGGCGGACCGGCTGCGCACCTTCATCGCCGACACCGACACGACCGGCTGAGCCCGATCCGCCGAGTTCCGCCGCGTGCGCTGCATCCGCAAGGCCGCCGGCGCCGAACAGCAGACGGGTCAAAGGACAATCCCGGGTTTCGCCTCGTGCTGATCAACTTCATCCTGTTCAATGCGTGCTGGTTCGCGCTGGTGCTCGGTGCCGCCAACGGCATCGTCTGGCCGGGCATCCTGCTGGCCGGCGTCTTTCTCGCCTGGGAACTCTCCCGGGAGTCGTCGAGGGCCCGCCTGCTGGCGCTGTGCGCCTTCGCGCTCTCGTTGGGACTGCTGGTGGACGGCAGTTTCGTCGCCCTCGGGCTGCTGGACTACGCCTCACCGTGGGGACCGCTGGCACCCGCCTGGATACTGTCGCTGTGGGTGGTGTTCGCGCTCACCCTGCGTGGCTGCCTCGGCTGGCTGGCCGGGCGCTACCGGCTGGCCGCGCTGTTCGGGGCTATCGGCCAGCCGCTGTCCTTCACCGCCGGATCGAAGCTGGGCGCGGCCGCCTTCCCCGGTGAGCTGACGCTGGTCTACCTGGGGGTGGCCTGGGCCGTGGTGACCCCCCTGCTGGTCTGGTTCGCCCACGCGGCACCACTGCCGTCGCTGCTCCGCAGCGCCGACGAGGCCGCGTGATGGGCGGACCTGGTGACTGGGGTATCGACTGGGCCGAACGCGGCCTGGTGCCGGATGCGCTGATCCGACAGGGCATCCGGCGCCTGCTCGCCGGACGCCTGGCCAACGAACGGCTGGCGGACGCCGACGCCCAGGACGCGCGCTTCCGGATGCGCATCTCGGAGCTCTCCGAAGGGCCCGTGGCGGTGCACACGGACGCCGCCAACGAGCAGCACTACGAGGTGCCGCCGGAGTTCTTCCGCCTCTGCCTCGGGCGCCACCGCAAATACAGCTGCGGCTACTGGGACGAATCCACGGCCACGCTGGACGACTCCGAGGCCCGCATGCTGGCCCTCACCGTCGAGCGCGCGCGCCTCGAGGACGGCCAGCGCATCCTGGAGCTGGGCTGCGGCTGGGGCTCGCTGTCGCTGTGGATGGCCGAGCATCTGCCGAAAGCCGAGATCCTCTGCGTCTCCAACTCCGCCCCACAGCGCGAGACCATCCTGGCGCTCGCCCGCGAACGCGGGCTCGGCAACATCGATGTGGTCACCGCCGACATGCGCGAGTTCGACGCCGGCGACACGTTCGATCGCATCGTGTCGGTGGAGATGTTCGAGCACATGAGCAACTACCGCGAGCTGATGCGGCGCATCGCCGGCTGGCTGCGACCGGGGGGGCAGTTGTTCGTCCATCACTTCTGCCACCGGGAGCTGCTCTACCCCTTCCAGGTGGAGGGCAGGACGGACTGGATGGCACAGCACTTCTTCACCGGCGGCATCATGCCCTCGGCGGATACGCTGCTGCATTTCCAGGACGATCTCCGCCTCGAGGAGCGCTGGCTGGTGGGCGGGCGCCACTACGAGCGGACCTGCAACGCCTGGCTGGAGAAACTGGATGCGCATCGGGAGGCAGCGCTCGCCATCCTCGGCGAGGACCTCGCCGAGCGGGAAGCGCAGATCTGGCTGCAGCGCTGGCGCATCTTCTACATGGCCTGCGCCGAGCTGTTCGGCTACGCCGACGGCCGCGAGTGGCTCGTGGGCCACTACCGCTTCCGCCGGCCGGAATGACTGCAAGAGCCGGATGAAAAACGGGCCCCGCAGGGCCCGTCCGGATGGCTCGCAGCTCGCGGCGGCCGGTCAGCCGAGCGGGATGCGGATACGCTGGCCCGGATAGATCTTGTCGGGATCCTCGATCACTTCCCGGTTTGCCTCGAAGATGCGCGGATACTTCATCGCGTCACCGTAGTACTGCTTCGCGATCTTGCCGAGCGTGTCACCGGAGCGGATGGTGTAGAACTCCACCGGCTCCTCGGCTGGCTCGGCCTCCGCTTCCTCGCCGCCCTCGCCGCCGTCGCCGCTCGCTGGCGCGCGGATGGTCATCTTGTTGGCATAGACGTCGATCACGCCCTCCACGTTGCCCGCGAGCAGCACGCACTTCTGCATGGCCGCGCCGGATTCGCACTCGCCGGACAGTCCGACCACGCCCTGGTCGAATTCCACTTCGAGATTGCGCACGCCGGGGTTGTTCTGCAGGATCAGCTCCTTGATCTTCTCCGCGGCCTCCTCGTCCTTGTTGAAGATCCGGCGTCCGATATCCTTCGCGAAACCCAATAGATCCATTTCATTCTCCTCATTGCGCCGGCCGCAGTGAACGCGGCCGGCCGGCAGGGGTCACAGAACGGGTCAGCCCTTCAGGACGAAGGTGACTTTCATGTTGACACGGTATTCCTTGATCTTGCCGCCGTCGCAGACCACTTTCATGTCCTGGACCCACGCGCCTTCGATATTGTCGAGGGTCTCATTGGCCCGCTCTATGCCTTTCTCGATCGCATCTTCGAAGCTCTTGTCCGACGCACTCGTGATCTCGGTGACTCTTGCAACGCTCATGTTCTTCTCCTTGTGGCGAAACGGCGGCCCGCGACCCGGCGGGATTGCCCGGCCACGGCTGCGGGATGCGGCTCCACCGTCCTCCCTGTTCGGTGCCGCCGTTTTACGCATAATACGCAGAATGCGACACACCTGCCTCCTCCTGCTGGTCTGCCTTCCGCTGAGCGCCTGCCGCGTCGCCGGCGAGGCGGCCGCCGCGCCCGCGCCGGACGATCTCACGTACGGGCTGCATTACGAACTCGTGCTGGAGCCCTTGCGGGGCGCCGCGCGGGCATCGATCACGCTCGACCAGCCGCGCCACCTGCTGCGCGAGGCCCGCTTCAGCCTGTCCGGGGAGCGCTGGACGGAATTCGCCGGCGACGGCGAGATCGAGCGCCGTGACGGCAAGCTCGTCTGGCGTCCGCCCGCGGCGGGCGGGACGCTGCGCTGGCAGGCCGCGCTGGTGCATCCCCGTGGCGACGCCTACGACGCCCGACTCGGCCCCGAGTGGGCCCTGTTCCGCGGCGAGGACGCCTTTCCGGCCGCCGCGACCCGCACCCTGAAAGGCGCCGTGTCGCGGAGCACGCTCAGCCTCCGGGTACCTCGCGGATGGTCCGTCGTCACGCCGTATCATGAAGAGGACGGCCGCTACCAGGTCGCGAACGACGAACGCCGCTTCGACCGGCCCACAGGCTGGATGGTGGCCGGCAATCTCGGCGTGCGCCGGGACACCATGGCAGGGGTCCGCGTGGCGGTGGCCGGGCCGGTGGACCAGGGTGTGCGCCGCATCGACGTGCTGGCGCTGCTGAACTGGACCCTGCCTGCGATCGTGCGGCTGGTGCCGGATTTCCCCGAGCGGCTCACCGTCGTCTCCGCCGGCGACCCCATGTGGCGCGGCGCGCTGTCGGCCCCGGATTCGCTCTACGTCCACGCCGACCGCCCGCTGATCAGCGAGAACGGCACCAGCACGCTGCTCCACGAACTCATGCACATCGCCCTCGGCCGTGACACCGTGCGCGGCGACGACTGGATACTGGAGGGACTGGCCGAGTACTACAGCGTGGAGATCCTGCGCCGCACCGGGACGGTGACCGCTCAGCGCAGCCGCGACACGTTCCGCGACCTGGCCGAGTGGGGCCAGGAATCCGAGGGCCTGCGCCGGCGGCACTCGACCGGCGCGACCACGGCCCGGGCGGTAAGCGTGTTCCGGGAACTCGACCGGGAGATCCGCGCTCGGGCCGGGGGAGACGCGAACCTCGACGACGTGCTCCGGCGGCTCGCGGACGGCGACGGACGCCTCGACCTCGACGAGCTGCGAGAGACGGCGGCGGCGGTCATCGGCGCATCGTCGCGGACCCTGGCGTCCGCGGAGTTCCGCAACGCGCTGGGAGAGCCGGCTAGGTGATCAGCGACGATCCGCAGCCGCGCTGCGAAGATACCGGTCGAACCAGTCGATGATGAGCCGCAGCCGCTCTGCCCGCATCGAGGGCGCACCGTCCCGCGACAGGCCGTGGCTCGCGCCCGGGATCACCACCAGCTCGGCCGGCTTGCCGAGCTGTTTCAGCGCCGTGTAGTACTGCAGCCCCTGCTCCAGCGGCGTGCGGAAGTCGTCGTCGCTGTGGATGATCTGCACCGGCGTCGTCACCCGGTCCACCAGCATCAGGGGCGAGCGTGACAGGTAACCCTCGGGATCGCGCCAGGGGTAGTCCCGGAACCAGCGCGCGGTCACGTAGCGGTTGATGTCGGTCGTGCCCACGAAACTCAGCCAGTTGGTAACGGAGCGATGCGCCGATGCGGCCCTGAAACGATCCGTCTGTCCGACCACCCAGGTGGTCAGCAGCCCGCCGCCGCTGCCGCCGGCCACGCCGAGCCGCCCTGCGTCGATGTACTCGCGCTCCGCCACCGCGTCGACCACGGCCATCAGGTCGCGGAAATCGTCGCCCGGGTAGCGGTACTGGATGACGTTGCCGAACACCTCGCCGTAGCCGGTGCTGCCCCGGGGATTGGCGATGAGCACGAAGTAGCCCGCTGCGGCCAGCACCTGGAACTCGTGGAAGAAGTTCGTCCCGTACATGGAATGCGGGCCGCCGTGGATATAGAGGATCAGCGGGTGGCGCTCGCGCATGTCGAAGCGCGGCGGCTGGATCAGCCAGGCCTGTATCGGCGTGCCGTCGAAGGA
>CAYQZN010000158.1:0-6310 GCA_964421805.1 uncultured Woeseiaceae bacterium | reverse complement strand
GGCAGATGATCGAGGTCGGCGGGCTTCCCGACGCGGTCTTCGCCTGCGTCGGCGGGGGCTCGAACGCCATCGGTCTGTTCCATCCCTTCATCGGCGACGAGGACGTGCGGCTGATCGGCGTGGAGGCCGGCGGCAAGGGCACGGGGCTGGGCGAGAACTCGGCCACGCTGTCCACGGGACGGCCCGGTGTGCTGCAGGGCTGCTACACCATGATCCTGCAGGACGACAACGGCCAGGTGCAGGAGACCCACTCGGTGTCGGCGGGCCTCGACTACTCGGGCGTGGGGCCGGAGCACGCCTTCCTGCAGGCGATCGGCCGGGTGGAATACGAAAACGCCAGCGACGACGAGGCGCTGGATGCGCTGGCCGAACTCTGTGCCGCCGAGGGCATCCTCACGGCGCTCGAGACCGCCCATGCCTTCGCTGCGGCCCGCAAGTGGGCGGCAAGCCACCCCGGCGCCCGCATCCTCATCGGCAACTCGGGCCGGGGAGACAAGGACATGCCCACGCTCACCCAGTATCCGATCGGAGGAAGCCGCGATGCAGCCTCATGAGACCATCACCCGGGCTCTCCGCGAGGCGACGGCGGCCGGGCGCGTCGGCCTGGTGCCGTTCCTGACCGCGGGTTACCCGAAAGCCGACCGTTTCGCGGACGATCTCGCCACGATCGCCGCCGTTGGCGACGTCGTGGAGGTAGGCGTGCCCTTCTCGGACCCGATGGCCGACGGCATGACCATCCAGCGCTCCAGCCGCGGCGCGCTGGAGCAGGGCGTCAGCCTCACCTGGATCTTCGACCGCCTGGAAGAGGCCCGGGACCGCATCGAAGCGCCGGTCATCCTCATGTCCTACCTGAATCCGCTGCTCGCCTACGGCTACGAGCGGGTCGCCAGCCGGTCGCTCGAAGCCGGCGTGGCCGGCTTCATCGTGCCGGACCTGCCCTGGGAGGAGAGCCGGGAATTCGGGGCGCCGCTGGAGGAGGCGGGTCTCGCACTGGTGCAGCTGGTCACGCCGGCGACGCCGGACGCCAGGCTGGCCCGGCTGTGCGCCGCGAGCCGGGGTTTCGTCTACGCGGTGACCATGCGCGGGATCACCGGCGGCGGCGCCGCCCTGCCCGCGGATACCAGCGCCTACCTGGACCGGGTGCGCGACGCCGCGGCGCTGCCGGTGTGCGCCGGCTTCGGCATCCGCACGGCGGAGCAGGTGGCCGAGGTCGGCCGGCATGCCGACGGCGTCATCGTCGGCTCCGCGCTGGTGGAGGTGCTGGAGCGGGGCGACGACCCCGCGGCGTTCCTGGAGTCGCTGAGAGCCGGTCCCGGGTGAGCCGGTGAAGAAGGTCTATGCGGCCGAATCCCTGGTGACCGTCGCCCATTACCGCAACCTCCTCGAGGGCGAGGGCATCGACTGCTTCCTGAAGAACGAGAACATGGGCTCGATCATGGGCGAGATCCCCTATGCCGAGATCTGGCCCGAACTCTGGGTGCGCAACGACTTCGAGGCGGCGCGCGCCGAGGAGATCATCCGCGAGGCCCGCCGGGCCGAGGCCGACGAGGGACCACGCTGGCGCTGCCGGCGCTGCGGCGAGGAGAACGAGTACCAGTTCGCCGTCTGCTGGAACTGCGGCCGCGCCCAGGACCGGGACCCGGCCTAGCCGCTGTCTTATGTAAACCGGCGGCTTCCGCGGTCGCGCCGTTCTGTGACCCGGGTCCGGGCGCCGGGCCCGCCGGCGGCGGTACCGTCCCTTTTCCTGTCACCGGGGAAGGGGCGGATCATGGGACTGAAACGGCTGATCACGGCGGCGGCCGCTCTCGCGCTCGCCGGCTGCGCGAGCATGAGCGCCGAGGAATGCCTCGTCGCCGACTGGGAGGCCATCGGCTACGAGGATGGCGCCCGGGGCGCCTCGGCCGACACCATCGGCCGTCACCGCAAGGCCTGCGCCAGCGCCGGCATCACGCCCGACTTCCACGATTACGAGCGGGGCCGTCAGGCAGGCCTGCTCGAGTACTGCCGGCCGGGCGTCGGCTACCGGGTGGGCGCTTCCGGCGGCGGCTACTCCGGCGTGTGCCCGCCCGATCTCGAGCCCGACTTCATGGCCGGCTACGTGGAGGGCCGCGAGCTCTACGAGCTGCGTTCCGAGGTATCCCGCGTCGAGAGCCGCATCGACGCCCGGGCGGACGAACTGGAGCAGCTGCGCGTCGACATGGCGGCGAACTCCGCCCGCCTGATCGCCGGCGAGGCCACGGCCGAGGAACGGGTGCGCCTCCTGATGGAGACCAAGGAGATGTCGCGGCGCGAGGGTGAGCTCGAGTCCGAGATCGCCTCGCTGCATCGGCAAGCGGCGGTGGCGCGCTCCCGGCTCGAGGATTACGAGGCCCGCGCCGCCAGCGCTTACTGAGCGGGCTCCCGGCGGAAGCGTCCTGGCCCGCGTCCTGGCCCGCGTACTAGCCCGCGCCGGGCCGCCCGGCCAGTCCCGCCACCGCAGCCGCGCCGAGCGCGCCCCACCCCAGCCAGGGAGGCTGTCCCGTCGTCAGCAGCACTATGCCGCCGACGAACGCGGCAGCCGCCACGGCGAGCGCGAAGCGCTGGCGCTGCTGGCGCGCCATCGAGTCGCGCAGCTCGCGCAGTTCCGGGGCGTCGAAGCGTACCCGCAGATCGCCGGAGGCCGACTGCTCGGCGATGCTCCTTAGCCAGTGGGGCAGCTCCCGCAGCGTCTCGCGCAGCTCCGGCAGGTGGTCGCGGATGTCGTCCAGCATGGCCTTGCCGCCCAGCCGGTCGGTCATCCACTGGCGCATGATGGGATAGGCGGTCTCCCACAGGTCCAGTTGGGGGTAGAGCTCGCGCCCCAGGCCCTCGATGTTCAGCAGCGTCTTCTGCAGCAGGATCAGCTGCGGCTGCACCTGCATGTCGAAGCGCCGCGCCGTCTCGAACAGCCGCATCAGCACCTGGGCGAAGGAGATCTCGTCCAGCGGCTTGCTGAAGATGGGCTCGCAGACCGTTCGCACGGCGGATTCCAGCTCGTCCACCCGGGTGTCCGGCGGTACCCAGCCCGAGTCGATGTGCAGCCTCGCCACCTTGTGATAGTCCTGTTCGAAGAAAGCGAGGAAGTTCTCCGCCAGGTAGCGCTGATCTACCGGGTTCAGGGTGCCGACGATACCGAAGTCGACGGCGGCATACTTCGGGTCCGCGGGATCCTTCACCTGGACGAATATGTTGCCCGGGTGCATGTCCGCGTGGAAGAAGTTGTGCCGGAACACCTGGGTGAAGAAGATCTCCACGCCCTTCTCGGCCAGCCGCTTGATGTCCGCCCCGGCCTCCCTGAGCGCCCGCATGTTGCTGATGGGGATGCCGTGGATGCGCTCCATCACGATGACGTTGACGTGGCAGTAGTCGAAGTACATCTCCGGCACGTGCAGCAGGTCCGAGCCGGCGAAGTTGCGCTTCAGCTGGGCCGCGTTGGCCGCCTCGCGCATCAGGTCCAGTTCGTCGATGATGGTCTTCTCGTACTCGCGCACCACCTCCACCGGGCGCAGGCGCCGCGCCTCCCGCCAGTAGCGGTGAGCGAGGCCGGCCATGAAGTACATCACCTCCAGGTCGCGCTCGATCACCTCGCGCATGTCGGGGCGCAGCATCTTTACCACCACTTCGGTGCCGTCCTTCAGCGTGGCGGCGTGCACCTGGGCGATGGAGGCGGCCGCGAGCGCCTGCTCCTCGAAGCTGCCGAAGACCTCCGTAGCGGGCTGGCCATAGGCCTTCTCGACGATCTCAAGGGCAAGCTCGGAAGAGAAGGGAGGCACCTGGTCCTGCAGCTTGGCCAGTTCGTCGGCGACCTCCACCGGCAGCAGGTCCCGCCGCGTGGAGATGGCCTGACCGAACTTCACGAAGATGGGGCCCAGCTCCTGCAGCGCCAGCCGGATGCGCACGCCCAGCGGTTCGTCCACGACCGCACGGCCCGGCAGCAGCCGGAACACGAAGCGCATGGGTCTGAGCAGATGCGTAGCGACGATCAGCTCGTCCAGCCCGTAGCGCACCAGCACCCGCTGGATCGCGATGAGGCGCAGGAGCAGGCGGGGGCGCATCATGACCGGGCCGCCGCCGTCATGGGCCGTCCCGGTCGCCGGAGAGCGCGCGCACCCGGGCTTCGAGCCGCGCCACGTCGTCCCGCAGCCGGTCCACCTCGGCGTAGAACGCCTCGACCTCGCCCCGGGAGGGCAGATCGCCGCGCTCCTCGGTCACGTACTCGGAGACGTTGCGGGTCAGGGTGTCGGCCACCTGCCGGCCCCAGAGCCCGATGCTGCGGACGAACTCGCCGGCCTGCCGCGCGCCGGCGTCGCCGAGCACGCCCGAGAGCCGTTCCTCCACGTCCGGCCGCGCGAAGCGCAGCAGCTCGCGGAAGCGGGTGGCCGTCTCCGTGTCGCCGTCGATCTCGATGCTGCCGCCGCGGATCGCCTCTGCGGCGCCGCCGGTCAGCAGCCGGGGCAGCGCCAGCAGCGAACCGGTGATGACCGTGTCCGGGTCATCCACGTAGTCCGTGTGCAGCTCCAGGCCGGCGGCGGTGACCCGGACATAGAGCGCCAGGAACGAGTCCCGCACCCGCACCGCGATCACCCGGCCGTCGAGTTCGTCGCACAGGTCCCGTGCCGGGGTGCTCTGGGCTATCTGGGCGTTCACCAGGGTGAGCGCCGGCCGGAACAGGGTTTCCAGGGGATCCACGGCGTACAGACCTCAGAGGTGATAACCGATGTGCAGGGCCGCTATGCCCCCGGTGAGATTGACGTAGCGGCAGCGCTCGAAGCCTGCGTCACCCATCATTCCGAGCAGCGTCTCCTGGTCGGGGTGCACGCGGATGGACTCGGCCAGATACTGGTAGCTGTCCGCGTCGCCCGCCACCATGCGGCCGAGCAGCGGCAGGACGCGGAAGGAATAGAGGTCGTACAGCGGCTGCAGGGCCTCGGCCGGCCGGGAGAACTCCAGGATCAGCAGCTTGCCGCCGGGCTTCAGCACCCGGTACATGGAGGCCAGCGCCGCTTCCTTGTGCGTGACGTTGCGCAGTCCGAAGGCGATGGTGACCAGGTCGAACCTGGCGTCGGCGAACGGCAGGTTCTCCGCGTCCACCTGGGCCATGCTCACGTTGCCGATGATGCCGGCGTCGAGCATGCGCCGGCGTCCCTGGCGAAGCATGGCCGCGTTGATGTCCGCCAGCACCACGTGGCCTGTCTCCCCCACCTGCCGGGCGAAGCTCATGGCCAGATCGCCGGTGCCGCCGGCCAGGTCCAGGGCGTACTGCCCGGGGCGGGCGCCGGCCTCGCTCACGGTCCGACGTTTCCACAGGCGGTGGATGCCGCCGGACATGAGATCGTTCATGAGATCGTAGCGCTCGGCCACGGAATCGAAGACGCCGCGCACCAGGTCTGCCTTCTGGTCTGCGGCCACCCGGCGGTAGCCGAAATGGGTCTCGCTGTCGCTGCTCTTGTCTTTGCTCATCGCAGGGGTCGGGCGCTCAGTCGGCGGGTCTGCGAGGATACCCCGCGGCCTCGAGCCGGTCGAGGTACTCCTGCCAGCGCCGCTGCTGATTGCGGCCCAGTTCCCGCAGGTAACCCCAGCGGTACAGCCCGGTATTGTGGCCGTCGTCGAAGACGAGTCGAACTGCGTAGTGGCCGACGGGCTCCACGGCGGTGATCTGCACGTCCTCCTTGCCGGTCTGCAGCACCTCCTGGCCCGGGCCGTGACCGCGCACCTCCGCCGACGGCGAGTACACTCGCAGGTACTCGAAGGGCAGGTCGAAGCTCGCGCCGTCGGCGAAGCTGACGGTCAGCAGCCGGGACTTGCGGCGCAGGCGTATCTCTGTGGGCGCCTCTTCCATGGGGGTCGCTCCGGGGGTGACGTCTTCAGAGGATGTAGCGGCTGAGATCCTCGTCCTGTACGAGTTCGCCGAGATGCTCGTCGACGTACTCCGCGGTGACCGAGAGCCGGTAGCCGCTCTTGTCCGCCGCCTCGTAGGAGATCACCTCCAGCAGCCGCTCCATCACCGTGTGCAGGCGGCGGGCGCCGATGTTCTCGGTGTTCTCGTTCACGCGGAAGGCCACGTCGGCGATGCGCTCCACGCCCTCGTCGGTGAACTCCACGTCCACGCCCTCGGTTTCGAGCAGAGCACGGTACTGGCGGGTGAGGGAGGCATCGGGCTCGGTCAGGATGCGCACGAAGTCGGGCGCCTTCAGGGAATCGAGCTCCACCCGGATGGGGAAGCGGCCCTGCAGCTCCGGGATCAGGTCCGAGGGCTTCGCGACGTGGAAGGCGCCGGAGGCGATGAACAGGA
>CAYQZN010000157.1:0-6346 GCA_964421805.1 uncultured Woeseiaceae bacterium | reverse complement strand
ATTCCTCGTCGAGGAATTCTTCTTCGAAGAAGTCGTCCATCGGCGGATCGCCGTCGTAGATGAGGTACTCCCGGCGCTGCAGGTAGGAGCTACGGACGAAGAGATAGGGGTCGTTCGACGCTTCGATCTGGGAATCGACGGAGAGCAGCCGGGCCCGCATGTCGACGATCTCCAGCACGAACAGCTTGTCCCGGATCGAGGACTCGTCGATGTAGTACAGGCCGTTGAAGCCGATGTCCGCCGGTCGCGAGATGGCGTCGCGCAGCGTCGCCGGCCCCAGGAAGGGCAGGACCACGTAAGGGCCGGCCGGCACACCCCATACTGCCAGCGTCTGGGCGAAGTCTTCGTTGTGTTCCTCCAGCCCGATATCGGAGCCGACGTCGATCAGCCCGCCGAGCCCCACCGTCGTGTTCACCAGCAACCGCCCCGTGTCCGACAGCGCAGCCCCCGGTTTGCCCTGCAGCAGGTTGTTGAAGATGACGAAGGGATAACCGAGATTGTTGAAGAAGTTGCCGACGCCCTGGCGTGCCAGCGACGGCGTCACCTTCTTGTAGCCCTTCGCCACCGGCTTCAGCAGCACCCGGTCGAACGCGTCGTTGAACTGGTAGGTCACCCGGTTGACCGGCTCCAGCGGATCCGGCGTGGCGCCCGGGTACTCGGGTTGCGAGGCGCAGCCGCCCAGGAACGGGACCAGGAGGGCGGTCAGCAGGAACGAGCGGACCAGGCTCTGCCGGCAGGGCTGCATAGGTTGGCTCTCAACGACTTCGGGTTCCGGGGCCGCCCGCCGGATCGAGGCGCTGCTGCGCGCCGTGGATCGCCCGGGCGGTTCGCCGTGACTATAGAAGGCGGACGGCGGCATCGTCCAGTCCGACCCCGGATACCGACCGGAACCCTTCCGCCAAACCCCTCCGCTGAGAGGCTATGGTGGATTACCGGCATCGACAGCCCCCGCGGCTTTGCCGATAATCGCCGCGGCCGCCGGAGTAGCCCATGTTCCATATCGTCGATACCGACATCTTCGACCGTCCGCTCCTGGACGAACTCTGCGAACTGACCACCGCGGTGCGGACCGTCGCCAAGCCGGCGGAGGGCGCCCGCTTCCTCCAGCACCTGCTGCCCACCCGTCGGGCGATGCTGTACTTCACCCAACCGAGCACCCGCACGTTCCTGTCGATGAACAACGCCTGCCACGTGCTCGGTATCCGCACCAGCGAGATCCGCAACCCGGAGGTCTCCTCCGAGGTGAAGGGCGAGACCTTCGAGGACAGCATCCGCACCTTCAGCTCCTACGTGGACCTGATCATCATGCGCACGCCCGAGGCCGGTTATGCCGCCCGCGCTGCCGCGCTGATGAACGGCATCCCCCGGCCCGTACCCATCATCAACGCGGGCAGCGGCAAGGACCAGCACCCCACCCAGGCCCTGCTCGACATCTACACCCTGGAGCGCAGCTTCGAGCAGCGGGGCGGTATCGACGGCAAAACCATCGGCATGATGGGCGACCTGAAACGCGGCCGCACGGTACGTTCGCTGAGCCGGCTGATGCGCTACTACGAAGACGTGAAGCTCGTCTTCATCGCGCCGCCGGCCTACGAGATGGAAGCGGATATCAAGGACTTCCTGACCGAACACGGCGTCGCGTTCCACGAGACCCGGCGCCTGCACGAGATACTGCCCGAGCTGGACGCCCTCTACGTCACGCGGATGCAGTTCGAGCACGATGTGGCGGACGAGTCCTCCGGCGTGAATCTCGCGCCGTTCACCGTCGGCGAGCGGGAGCTCGGCCTGATGAAGAAGGACACCGCCGTCATGCATCCGCTGCCGCGGGGCCCCGAGATCCAGCCCGAGGTCGACCGGGACCCGCGCGCAATGTACTGGCGCCAGGAGAGAAACGGCATGTGGATGCGCGTGGCGCTGATGGCGAAGATCTTCGGCGTGAGCGATCTCATCACCGAGGCGTTGCCGAAATACGGCGACGCCTGAGGGCTCACTCCTCGCGGATCTTTCCGCCGCCGTGCTGGCCGGCCTCCGGCTGCAGACTCCAGCGATCCGGCCGCGCGGCGTCCCATTCGTCGCGCATGCCGCGGGGCAGGTCCCGGTCCTCGAGCAGCTGCCCCGGCTCCAGGAAGTCGTAGAGTTCCTTCATGTTCCGCACGCGCAGGTCGTCGACCCGGCGGAAGATGTGCTCCGGGCGCAAGTCGCGGGGGTCCGTGAAGCCCATGGCGCCGAGCAACTCCAGCATCCCCTTCAGCGTCTCCCGGTGCCAGCGAGCGACCCGGCGGCTCTTCTCCTCCACGTGCAGTCCGTAGACCAGGGACGGCTTCTGGGTGGTGATGCCGGTCGGACACAGGTTCGTGTTGCAGCGCAGGGACTGGATGCAGCCGAGCGCGAACATCATGCCGCGCGCCGAGTTGCAGGCGTCCGCGCCCAGTGCCAGGGCACGGATCATATGAAAGCCCGTAAGGATCTTGCCGCTGACGAACAGCCGGATGTCGTCGCGCAGGCCGGCGCCCACGAGTGCAGTGTGTGCGAGTATCCAGGCATCCCGCCCGGGCATGCCGACCGAATTCGAGAACTCCAGCGGCGCGGCGGCGGTGCCGCCCTCGCCGCCGTCCACCGTGATGAAGTCAGGCTTGATGCCGGTCTCGAGGATCGCCTTGCACAGGGCGAAGAAGTCGCTGCGCCGGCCGATACAGAGCTTGACGCCGACCGGTTTGCCATCGGCCAGCCGGCGCAGCCGGGCGATGAACTCCATCAGGCCGGCCGGCGTCGAGAACTCCCGGTGGCTCGGCGGCGAGAACACGGTCTCGCCGACTTTCACGCGGCGGATGGCAGCGATCTCCTCGGTCACCTTGACGCCGGGCAGGATGCCGCCGTGGCCCGGCTTGGCGCCCTGGGAGAGCTTCAACTCGATCATGCGAACGCTCTCCCGCGCGGCCTGGCTGCGAAAGAGTTCGTCGTCGAAGCGTCCGTCCCCCGTGCGGCAGCCGAAGTAGGCCGTGCCGATCTGCCAGACCAGATCGCCGCCGGGCTCGAGATGATAGGGAGACAGACCGCCCTCGCCCGTGTTGTGCAGGAACCCCTCCGCCTTCGCCGCCCGGTTGAGCGCCAGGATGGCGCGGCCGGAGAGCGAGCCGTAGCTCATGGCCGAGACGTTCAGCAGCGAAGCCGCGTACGGGCGGGTGCAATCCGGGCCGCCCACCGTCACGCGGGGCACCTCCGCCGGCGGCTCCAACGCGGCGATGGAGTGCTCGGCCCACTCGTAGCCGACCCGGTAGACGTCGCGCTGGGTACCGAAAGGCTGCGTCTCGAGATCGCCCTTGGCCCGCTGGTAGATGACGCTGCGGAATTCGCGCTCCACGGGGTAGGCATCGATATTCGACTCGATGAAATACTGCTGTACCTCCGGCCGCACGCCCTCCAGCAGATAGCGGAAGTGGCCTATGAGCGGGAAGTTCCTGAGGATGGTGTGCCGGGTCTGCAGCGCGTCGCGCAGCCCCAGCGCCAAGAGGGGCAGCACGGGCACCAGCGCCCATAGCGCGCCAGGCCAGCGCAGCGCCATGAGGCCGATGACCGTAAGCACCGTCAGGGACAGGCCGTAGAACCAGTGACGAACCATGGGATCTCCTCGGCGGTCGGACCGCCCGATGCTGGCGCGAGTCCGTCCCGGTTACAAGGGCGGTTGCGACTTGTGCGACTTGCACCGCCGTTTTCCCTGCGTCACGCTGAAACCATGGGTTCGGACAAGGACAGCCTCGGCCCGTATCGGAAGAAGCGGGATTTCTCCAGGACGCCGGAGCCGGCGTCCGGCGGCAGCGGAAATGGTGACGACGACGGCGGCCGGTGCTTCGTGATCCAGAAGCACGACGCCTCCAGCCTGCATTACGACTTCCGCCTGGAATTCGACGGCGTGCTGAAGTCGTGGGCCGTACCCAAGGGGCCTTCGACCGACCCGCGCGAGAAACGCCTGGCGATCCGCACCGAGGATCACCCGCTGGACTACGGGGACTTCGAGGGCGTCATCCCGGAGGACGAGTACGGCGGCGGCACGGTGATGGTCTGGGACGCCGGCACCTATCGCAACCTGCGCGCCGGCAAGGGCGAGGACTCACTGGACATGCCGGGCTCGCTGCGCGGCGGCCTGATCGAGGTTTGGCTGGACGGCGAGAAGCTCAAGGGCGGCTATGCGTTGAAACGCATCGAGGCGGGCGAGAAGTCCCAGTGGCTGTTGATCAAGATGGACGACGACGAGGCCGACGCCCGCCGCAACCCGACCAATACCCAGAACCGTTCCGTGAAGACCGGCCGTACCATGCACCAGATCGCGAAGAGCAGCGAGGAAGACTCGTGAAGGAGCCGTTCGCGTCGCTCGCGGAGGCCGCCCGGGACAAGCTGCAGCGCGAGGGCATGCCGGACTGGACGGCGCCCATGCTCGCCACGCTCACCGACGACCACTTCTCCTCGGAGGACTGGATCTACGAGCGCAAGCTGGACGGCGAACGCTGCCTGGTGTTCCGTGACGGGCGCGGCGTGCGCATCCTGTCACGCAACAAAAAGAAGCTGAACGACACCTATCCGGAGTTGATCGATGCACTGGAGGACGCAGGCCCGGAGCGTTTCATCGCCGACGGCGAGATCGTGGCCTTCGACGGCAAGGTGACGAGCTTCAGCCGGCTGCAGCAGCGCATCGGCATCAGCGACCCGGACGAGGCGCGCGCCACCGGCATCGGCGTCTGGCTGTACCTCTTCGACCTGATCTATCTCGATCGCTACCTGCTGGACGAACTGCCGCTGCGCAGCCGCAAGGGTCTGCTGCGCGACGCCTTCGATTTCGGCGGTCACCTCCGCTACACCCGCCATCGCAACACCGAGGGCGAGGCGTACTACGAGGAGGCCTGCCGCAAGGGCTGGGAGGGCGTCATCGCGAAGAAGGCGGACGGCCGCTACGTCCATTCCCGCTCCCGGGACTGGCTGAAGTTCAAGTGCGTCAACCGCCAGGAACTGGTCATCGGCGGCTACACGGACCCGAAGGGCTCGCGCAAGGGCTTCGGCGCGCTGCTGGTCGGCTACTACGAAGACGACGAGCTGCGCTATGCCGGCAAGGTGGGCACGGGTTTCGACGACGAGACGCTCGAGGATCTGCACGGCCGGATGCAGGACATCGAGCGGGACGAACCCGCCTTCGACGACGAGGTGCGGGAGAAGAACGCGCACTGGGTGAAACCCGAACTGGTCGGCGAGTTCGGCTTCACGGAGTGGACCGACGACGGCAAGCTGCGCCACCCGCGCTACATCGGCCTGCGCGAGGACAAGCCGGCGAAGAAGGTGCGGCGGGAGCGCCCTCACGATGTCTGAGACGACCCATGTCTGAAGCAAGCCGCCGACTGAGCTTCGGGCGCCTCGTGGTGGAAACCTCCAACGAGGACAAGGTGCTCTATCCGGACGCCGGCATCACCAAGGGCGACGTGATCGAGTACTACCGCAATGTGGCGGAATACGCCCTGCCCTGGGCCGCGGATCGCTTCCTCACCCTGCAGCGCTTCCCCGACGGGCTGGACGAGGACGGCTTCTACCAGCAGTCCCGTGCCGACTACTTCCCCGACTACGTCGAGGGCGTCACCGCCGATCGTGTGGGCGGCGGCGAGGTGGAGCACATCGTCGTTCACAATGCCGCGGGGCTGGTCTACCTGGCCAATCAGGGCACGCTCACCATCCACGCCTGGCTGAGCCGCCGCGACCGCACGCACCATCCGGACCGCATGGTGATCGACCTGGACCCGCCGGACGACGACTTCGGGCCCGTGCGCGACGCAGCCCGCACCACGGGCGACTTCCTGCGCGAACTGGGACTGACTCCCTACGTCATGACCACCGGCTCCCGCGGACTGCATGTGGTGGTCCCGCTGGACCGCAGCGCAGACTTCGATGCGGTGCGCGACTTCGCCCGTCGCGCCGCAGACGTGCTCGCAGAGCACCATCCGGACACCCTCACGGCGGAGCAGCGCAAGGACAAGCGCAAGGGCCGCCTGTACCTGGACGTCATGCGCAACGCTTACGGCCAGACGGCGGTGATGCCCTACAGCCTGCGCGCGAAACCCGGCGCGCCGGTGGCCACGCCGCTGGCCTGGGACGAGCTGGGCGCCGGCAACCTCGATGCGCAGCGCTATCACATCGGCAACCTGTTCCGCCGGCTCGGTCAGGTCGAGGATCCCTGGGCCGACATGAAGCGCCACGCCGCCGGCATAGCGGCCGCCGCCGAAGCGCTTGCCAAACTCTGACGCCGTTCTTTCATGGCCGCCCTGCGGGGGTATCCATCTTGCTCCCGACAAAAGGTCGCGGCGATGGA
>CAYQZN010000156.1:0-6375 GCA_964421805.1 uncultured Woeseiaceae bacterium | reverse complement strand
CTCCTACCGGTTTTTCTGTTCGCGGCGCCGGCGTTCCCGGCGCAGGGACCACAACTCCCACGCGCCGATGGCGAGCACCACGCCGCCGACGAACAGCCCCTCGACGAGGATCACCGTATCCATCGCCGGGCCCTATTCCTCGGCGACCGCCACGGCGTCGGCCGGTCCCGCGCGCTCCCTTCGCTCGAGTTGCGCGAACAGGTCCAGCAGCCAGTAGGCCCAGCTCCTGAGGCCGGCCGGATTCGGCGCCGCCGCCGGTGGGGCGGCGGCCGCGGCCTCCACCAGGAATGCGGTGGCCGGCAGGGGCGGGGCGGCATCGTCCACGGGCGGCATCGCTGCCGAGGCGAGCCCGCGTGCCAGCAGGCGGGCCTTGCGGCTCGCCGGCACCACCGCGCGGCCGCTCACGGCATCGAGACGCCGCCGGCGCACCTGATCGCCGATACCGGCATAGAGGAATCGCGCGGCGTGGATGCCGGGGCGGCAGCTCCGGGGCAGTCGCGAGATGCCCGCCTCCGCCCGGTGGTAGAGCAGATCGGCCTCGCGCAGCAGGCGCTCGACGACGTCGCCGAGCGCGCCGCAGTGGGTGGGGCGGGACAGCCAGTCGTCCGGCGCGATACCGGCCTCCCGCAGCCACGACAGCGGCAGGTACAACCGGCCCGCGCGCGCGTCCTCGCCCACGTCGCGGGCGATGTTGGACAGTTGCATGGCCACACCGAGGTCGCACGCACGGGCGAGTTGCTGGCGGCAGCGAACGCCCATCAGCATCGCCATCATGGTACCGACCGTGCCTGCCACCCTCGCCGCATAGCCGTGCAATTCCTCCAGCGTCTCGTAGCGCCGGCCCTCGGCATCCCAGCGGAAGCCCTCCAGCAGCGCGGCGGGCAAGGCCAGAGGTATGCGGTGCTCCCGCACCACGCGGGCGAAGGCACGGTCTGCCGCGACCGGCAGGGGATCACCGGCATAAGCGCGCTGCAGCCGGCAATCGAGATCGGCCAGCACCTGGCGGCAGGCCCGGCCGTGCTGCGCGGTATCGTCCACGGCATCGTCGGCGAGCCGGCAGAAGGCGTAGAGCGCCGTCGCCGGTTCGCGCACACGGCGCGGCAGCAGGTAAGAGGCCGCGTGGAAGGTCCGCGAGCCGTGGCGCAGCAGCCGCCGGCACGCGGCCAGGTCGCTGTCGGCCCGCGACGGCGGCGATGCGTCCGTGAACGGAAGCCCCGCTCGTGTCCCGATGTGTGCGCTCGTCATCGACCGCTACCCCCCGCCTCCACGCTCCGCGCGAAACCGATGATCAGTTCCGCCACCCGTCCCGGCTCCTCCTCGTGAGCCAGATGCCCCAGTCCCGCCAGCCGCTCCACTCGCGCGCCCGGCACCAGGCGCGCGACCCGGTCCGCCTCCTGAGGCGCGACCGTGCCGTCCTGATCGCCGACGACCAGCAGCAGCGGCACCGCCAGTTCCGGATATTCCCGGATCATCGGCGCCAGGTCCCAGCGCGACATCATGGCGATGGTAGCCGCAACGTGCGCCGGACTGCACATCAGCCGGCGGTACAGCGCCACCCCTTCGTCGTCGAGCCGGGAGCCCGTGTCCCGCAGCAGGCGGGTGACCGCGTCCGGGTCGGCCGCCCGCCGGGCGACGAGCCGCGGCACGAAATCCAGCCGGGCGAGCAGCCGTGCCGCGGGCGAGAACAGCTGACCGGGCAAGCCGCGGAACGGCAGCAGTGCGCCGTTGATGCTAACGACGGCATCCGGAGCGATACCGCCGTCCAGCACCATACGCAGCGCGATGGCCGCGCCGGCCGAGTGACCCACCGCCAGCCGCGGCGTTACCTCCAGCGAGGCCAGCAGCGACGCGATGGCACCGGCCATGCCCGACAGGGAATAACCCTCGTCGGCAGCCGCGGTGGTGAAGCCGTGGCCGGGCAGATCCGGCGCCACCACCGTGAACTCACGCGCGAGTTCCGACAGCAGGTCCCGCCAGGAGTGCGTGGATGCCCCCGTGCCGTGCAGCAGCAACGCGACCGGGCCGTCGCCGGCCAGCTGGACGTGCCAGCGGATCCCGCCGGCCTCCACGAAACGGCTCGCCCGGCGGTTGGGCCAGTCCTGGCCGTGGGTATCCCATTGCAGCGTGCCGCCATCGCGGCTGCTGCGGCCAATGCCATCGTCACGCCGGGCCAGAGCCAGGCCCCCGGGACGCACCGCCGCGCTGCCCTCAGGCCGCCGCATGGCCTGCTCCCGCCGCGAGTTCGCCTTCCTGCCGCACGGCGCGGGACAGCGTCTCCGCGTCTGCCTGGGGCAGCGGCAGATAGCGGGCGGCCATCGCCTCTGCGAGTTCCCTCGCATCGGGCCGGGCCCGCGGGGAAGTATCGATCACCAGGGTCGAGAAACCCGCCACCCGCAGGGACCGGGCCGCCTGCAGCGCATCCTCCCGTGCGCGGGTGCGTCCGCCGACACCGTCGCGGCCGACGTTGGCGCGCCCGTCGGTCAGGAACACGACCAGCGGCGTCTCCCCGCGCCGCCGTGCCGCCTCCGCGATGGTCAGCGAGGAATCGATGGCGGCCGCCAGCGGCGTGCCGCCGCCGCCGGGCAACTGTGCGAGGCCGCGCTTCGCCCGCACCAGCGAGCGCGTGGGCGGCAGCAGCAGCTCGGCGCCCGGCCCGCGGAACGCGATCAATGCCACCCGGTCCCGGCGGACGTAGCAATCCGCCAGCAGCAGCTCCACGGCGCCCTTCGCCTCCGCCAGCCGGTGCATCGCGGCCGACCCGGAAGCATCCACCACGAAGATGCTCGTGGTCTCGGTGCGCTGACGGAAGCGGGTGATACGGAAATCGGCCTTGCGCACCTCCACCCGCGCACTGCGATGCGCGGCTGCGCGGCCGCGCTCCGCCTGTTCCCGGCGCAGCGGCTGCCAGGGCGCGGCGGCCCGCAGGGTCTCGATCACATTCAGGCGCGCGCCGTCCCGCAGCTCACCAGGACGCGCGCCGGTCGGCCGGCCGCGCAGCCGCGAGGTCTGCACGGCACCGGCCTTGCCGACAGTGCCGGAGCGCAGCGCCCCGCCGGCCGCCAGCAGCGCATCCAGCAGCGCCGCCGGCAGCGCCGCCCGGGCCGCCTCCAGCACCTGATCCGGCAGCGGGCCGTCGGGGATGCCCTCCTCCCGACCTTCTTCCGGCGGCGTGTCGGGCTCCCGCTCTTCGGGCTGTTCCTCTTCCCCGGTCTCCGTCTGCGGCAGACGGGTGGCACGGGGCGCCAGCACGAGCCGCGCGGCGCCGGCGGCGTCCTCGTCCGTTACCGCCTCCCGGCCGGCCAGCGCGGCCAGCGCCCGGGCTGCCCGCAGCGCCAGCAGCGAAGCGCGCAGGGAATCCACGCCGAGGGCGAGCGCAGCACCGCAGAGCGCTTCGGCGTAGCGCTCTGCGGCGGTGATACCGGGCAGCGCACGCCGGGCGGCATCGATCCGGCCGGGCGTGCAGCCGGCGGGCACCTCGCGGGTCTCCCGATAGCCGACAGCGGTCAGGTCCAGATGGAACGCCAGCCGGTCGCGCAGGGCGGCGGCCGGCTGCTCGTCGGCGTCCAGCCCCTCGTCCAGCGCCACGATGCCGACGCGGGCAGCCTGCCGCGCCGCTATCCCGTCGCGTTCCAGCACGACCCGGCCGGTGTCGAGTGCCGCGGTGACATGGGCGATGGTGGCGCGCTCCGTGCGCTCGGCGGAGGTCAGCAGCAGCACGCCGCCGTCGGCTTCGGCCAGGAGTCCCATCTCGGCCACAGGCCGCCCCTGACCCAGCGTCGCGGCGAGGTCGAGGCCGCCCAGCAGGCGCGCCTCGGTGACGTGCACCGGCACACGGCGAAACGGTCTCCCCTCCGCCAGCAGGCCCCGCAACACGCGGAGCCATTCGTCCCTCACCGGGCCCGCGTGGGCTCTGAGATTCACACCGCCGAAACCGGCCGGGTCCATCGCGAACAGACACGCAGCCCGCAGCGCGTCGGACCAGGCCGCGCTCACGTCCCGAGCACCTCTTCCAGCGCCCGCTCCACACGCACGCCGGAGCCGGAGTCGTCGAGCGGGTTGCGCCGCAGCCGGTGCCGGAGCGCCGGGCCCGCCACCTCGCGGAGTTGTTTCTCCGTCACCTCGTCCCCGCCTTCCAGCGCCGCCAGGGCCCGGGCCGCACGCACCAGGGTCAGCTCGCCGCGCAGCCCGTCGGTGCCGAGGGCGATGCAGAGCCGGGCCGCCTGCTCCAGCATGGCATCGGAGACCACGACGTCGTCGATGTGCTCCCGTGCCTTGCGGATCTTCGTCCGCAGGCGGCCGTCGCGGCGCTTCCACTTCGCGACGAACGCGGCGGGACCGCGTTCGTATTCGTCCCGGCGCCGGATCACCTCGATGCGCGTGGCCAGTTCCTCCGGCGTGCGCACCTCCACCGACAGCCCGAAGCGGTCCAGCAGCTGGGGCCTGAGTTCACCTTCTTCCGGGTTACCGCTGCCGATCAGCACGAAGCGCGCCGGATGGCGCACGCTGAGCCCCTCGCGCTCCACCACGTTCTCGCCGGAAGCGGCCACGTCCAGCAGCAGGTCCACCAGGTGATCCTCCAGCAGGTTCACCTCGTCGATATACAGGAAGCCGCGGTGAGCGCGCGCCAGCAGGCCGGGCTCGAAGGCCTTCTCGCCCTGGGTCAGGGCCAGTTCCAGATCCAGCGCGCCCACCACGCGATCCTCGGTGGCGCCGAGGGGCAGGTCGACCACCGGCACCGGCAGCGTGCGGCTCTTCAGTTCGCCGTGCCGGCTGCGCTCGCGGCACTCGTCGCACAGGTCGTCCGTGGCATCGGGATCACAGCCGTAACGGCAGCCCGTCACCGCCCGCATCTTCGGCAGCAGCGCGGCCAGCGCACGCACGGTGGTCGATTTGCCCGTGCCCCGGTCGCCGAACACCAGCACGCCGCCGATACCGGGATCGACGGCGGCGATCATCAGGGCGAGCTTCATCTCGTCCTGACCGACGATCGCGGAAAACGGAAAGGGTGCCGCCATCTCAGGGACTCCGGTCGCGGGCTTCAGTAGCGGCCGGCGAAGACCGACGCGGGGCCGTCATCGGCTCGCTCCTCCGGCTCCGGCGCCGCCGCGCCGCGGGAGCCGAGACTCCAGCGCCACAGCGCCGATACGTCGAGCGGCAGCACCAGGAACCAGTGCTCCAGCACCGCGACGGCCATCAGTGCCGAGAGGAAAGTCCAGGCCACGGCATCCTGGGGCGTCGCCGCCGTCGCGGCCGCGCCGATCATCCACGCCGTCACCAGCGTCGCGACGGTGACCGAGAACGGGAACAGCAGATTCATCGAACGCCGCCGGAGGAAACTGGCGAGATAATCGAGATGGTCGGGCAGCAACTCCTCGTTGAGATTGCGCACGCCAAGGAATACGTTCAGTCGGGCGCTCTCGTGCATGGCGAGCAGCACGACGAAGGTCCACAGGCCGAGCCGGTTCGGCTCGCCCGCGGTCACGAACACCATCACCAGCGCCACGGCCACGATGGCGGCCTCGTGGTAGTAACTGGTCTGCAGCGCGTGCCCGAAGTGGCGCCAGCCCGAGCAGCCCTCCTCGCAGCGGTGCTTGCGGGGTCCGGTCAGATAACCGAGGTAGTAACTCGCCTCCACCCAGACCCAGGCCAGCAGCCCGCAACTGAACGAGAGGTAGGCGCCGCCCACGGTGGTGTCGTCGGCCGCTGCGGCCAGGCCTGCCAGCGCGGCCACCAGCACCGCCGTGGCGCCGATCATGCTCCAGGGGAAAGTGCGCTTCGGCAGCCCGTCCAGATAGAAGACCACGCCGGTGCTGAACCACCACAGGAACAGGGCATACAGGACCGGCAGGACATATTCGGGCACGCCGTTCTTCCTTTATCAGCTCGCTCTTTACCAGACCGGCGCCATCCGCACCGTCGCGGGGAGCTCGTTGCGTTTCGCCGGCAGGGTATACAGACGGGCGAACACGGCCAAGCCGGCCACCGCGAGCGCGCCTCGCTTCGCCAGACCGACGAGGCCGCCGCGCTCTTTCGCCGCTGCGGCGGACTCGGAGATGCGGCGCAGCCGCTCGAGCCCGCGGCGGAAGCGGGGATCGTCGATGTCGAGCTGCAGCGGGAAGACCTGCTTCGTGATCTCGTTGGTGATCTCGAACACCCGGTAGTCGTACTCGGTGGGATCCATCTGCATCGCGTCGTACATCTCGGGGCGGGTGTGGTCGCGCACGTACATCGTGGCGTACACCGCCAGCAGAAAGAACCGGATCCACAGCTTGTTCGCGCCGCGCAGCAGATGCGGGTTGGCGCGCATGATCAGCGCGAACGCTTCGCCGTGGCGGTACTCGTCGTTACACCACTGCTCGAACCAGCGGAAGATGG
>CAYQZN010000155.1:0-6385 GCA_964421805.1 uncultured Woeseiaceae bacterium | reverse complement strand
GGACAGTGAGACGATTGCTTTTCCCCCTGCTGCTGCTGGTGATCACCGGGATCAATGCCCACGTGCTTTCCGCCGATGCCGCCGATCCCGGCGACGAGGAGGAATTCCGCAGCCTCGACCAGCAGGTCCAGTCGCTGAAGAAAGAGGTGCTGGACCTCAACCGGGAACTCTTCCTGTTGGAGGAGGACCTGCTGTTCCCCGCCAACTCCCAGGTGGCGATGTTCGTCTCCCTCGACGTCGGCACCTTCTTCGACGTGGAGTCGGTGAGCCTCGAGGTGAACGGCAAGGAGGTCGCCAACTACCTCTACACCGAGCGCGAGGCCGAGGCGTTACGCCGGGGCGGCGTGCACCGCATCCATGTGGGCAACCTGAAGGTGGGCGAGCATGAGCTGGTGGCCTTCTTCAGCGGCAAGGGTCCGCACGGCCGGGACTATCGACGCGGCGCGGATCTCGTGTTCGAGAAAGGCATCGGCGCCAAGTATATGGAACTCAAGATCTCGGACCGCAAGCACAAGCAACAGCCCGAGTTCGTCGTCGCCGAGTGGGAGTAGGAATTTGGTGGCCGGGCGAAAATTCCTGGCCGCCGCGGCGGCCCTGTTGCTGCCGGCGGCCGCCGTTGCAGAGCAGGGCCCGGTCACCGTGGAGGACCCGCATTACGGCGAGGTCCTTTTCCATTTCTATCAGCGGGACTACTTCACCGCACTGGTGCATCTGACCGCCGCGGAAGAGCGCGGGCGGGTGGCGGATCACGCAGCAGAGGCGGAGCTGCTGCGCGGGGGGCTCTACTTGTCGTACGGCCAGCACGACGAGGCGTCGCTCATCTTCGAGCGCCTGCTGGCCGCCAGCACCGATCCGTCGATCCGGGACCGGACCTGGTTTTTCCTGGCCAAGATCCGCTTCCAGCGGGGCTACCACCGCGACGCCGAACTGGCGCTGGCGGAGATTCGTGATGCGCTGCCGGACGAGCTGGAGGCCGAGCGCCGCATGCTCGCCGCCCAGGTGCTGATGGGCCAGGAGCGCTACCAGGAAGCCATCGACAACCTGTCGGACTGGCGCGGGCCCGGCGACTGGCTCGCCTATGCCCGTTACAACCTCGGGGTGGCGCTGGTCCGCAATGGTCAACTGGAGGAGGGAGCCGCGCTGCTCGACCGGGTCGGGCGCATGTCGGCCGACAGCGAGGAGCTGAGGAGCCTGCGGGACAAGGCGAACGTCGCACTGGGCTACAGCTATCTGCAGGACGAGCGCCCGGAGGCTTCCCGGCCGGTGCTGGAGCGCGTGCGGCTGCAGGGCCCTTTCTCCAACAAGGCTCTGCTGGGCACGGGCTGGGCCGATTCGGCGGGCGCGGAGTTCGAGCGCGCGCTGGTGCCGTGGCTGGAGCTGCGTTCCCGCAACCTGCTGGATCCGGCCGTCCAGGAATCGCTGCTGGCCGTGCCCTACGCCTACGGCATGCTGGGCGCCAATGCCCGGGCCGCGGAGCACTACCTGAGCGCCATCGACGCTTTCGAGGCGGAGTCCTCCCGCATCGACGGCGCCATCGAACGCATCCGCCGGGGCGAGATGATCGACGCGTTGCTGGCTGCCGACCCCGGTGACCAGATGGGCTGGTACTGGCAACTGGACGAACTGCCGGCGACCACGGAAAACCGTTACCTGCTGCATTTGCTGGCGAGCCACGAGTTCCAGGAGGCACTGAAGAACTACCGCGACCTCCGTTTCCTGCAGCGCAACCTGCTGGACTGGAGAGACAGCGTCGGCGTGTTCGACCATATGCTGGAGACCCGCCGGCTCGCCTATGCCAGCCGCCTGCCCCGGGTGGAGCAGGCACTTGCAGACGCCGACCTGGAGGCGATCGACCAGCGCCGGCGCGAGTTCGAATCCCGCCTGAACCGCATCGTGCAGGAGCGGGACACGCTGGCTCTCGCCACTCCCAAGGAACACAGCCTCTGGGAGGAGGTGCGCACGCTGTCCGCTGACCCGGCGCTGGGGGCGGATCTGCCGGAGGCACGGGACGCCGCGGCGAAGCTGCGCCTGATGGGCGGGGTGCTGACCTGGGACCTGGACAAGCACTTCAAGGCCCGCGTCTGGCGTCAGCGCAAGAATCTGCGCGACCTGGAGCGAGCGCTGGCCGAGGGCCGGCGCTCGCGACAGAACGTCGAGCAGGCCCGGATCGACGGGCCGCAGACCCTGACCGGCTTCCAGTCGCGCATCGACAGCCTGTCACCGCGCATCGACGCCCTGCTGGCCCGACTCGCCGATCTCGCCGATCGTCAGGAGGCCTACCTCAGGCGCATCTCCGTGCGCGAGCTGGAGGATCAGAAGGGGCGCATGGCCACCTACACGGTGCAGGCGCGCTTCGCGCTCGCCTCCATCTACGATCGCGCGGCCCAGCTGAGGGAGACGCCGTGAACGGCGCGGCCATCAGCCTGATCGCGCTGAGCTGGCTCTGGCCTTTCGGCGGCGACGGAGCGTCGGACGAGGAGACCATCGGCAGCCTCGAGGAGCAGCAGGTGGAGGTGGAGCCCGCCGGCCCCATCCCGGGCAGCAATCGCCTGGCCCGCGAAAACTACCGGCGCTTCCTCGAGCTGGCCGACGACGATCCGCTGAAGGCCGAGGCCATGCGCCGGCTGGCCGATCTCGAGCTGGAGGCCACGGAGGCCGCCGAGCTGGCAGCCAATGCGCAGGCCATCGAGCGGCTCGGCTACGACAATGCCATCGAGCTGTACGCCAAGCTGCTCGAGACCTACCCCGACTACGCCCGCAATGACCTGGTGCTCTACCAGCTTGCGCGGGCCTACGAGAGCGCCGGGCGCCAGGAAGAGGCGCTGGTCGTGCTGGACGAACTCGTGACCGCGTGGCCCGACACCGCACACTTCCACGAGGCCCAGTTCCGCCGCGGCGAGATGCTGTTCTCGCTGAAGCGCTATGCCGAAGCCGAGGAGGCGTACCGCATCCTGGCGGCCGCCGGTACGGAGACCGGGTTCTACCAGCAGGCCCTGTACAAGCTCGGCTGGAGCCGTTTCAAGCTGGCGCTGCACGAGGAGAGCCTCGAGCCGTTCTTCGGCCTTCTGGACCTGAAGGTCGCAGCCGGCGCGGCGGACCGGGAGGCCATGCTGGACGGGCTGAGCCGCGCGGAGCGCGAACTGGTGGCAGACACCTTCCGCGTCCTCTCCATCACGTTTTCCTACATGGAAGGCGCCGAGAGCATCGATGCGTACCTGGACGCGCACGCGGCGCCCCACTACACCTACGCCATCTACGAGAATCTCGGCGATCTCTACCTGGAAAAGGAGCGTTACGACGACGCCGCGGCCACTTACCGGGCCTTCGTCGAGCGCGACGCTCTGCATGACCGTGCGCCGCACCTGCTGGTGCGCGTCGTCGGTGCCTACCGGGAAGGCGGTTTCCCCACGCTGGTGCTGGAAGCCAAGGAGGAGTTCGTCGAGCGCTACGGCATGGATACGCCCTGGTGGACGGAGCGCGAGCGCACCGAGTACGAGGCCGTGGTGGACTACGTGAAGTCCAGCATCACCGATCTGGCGCAGTATTATCACGCCCGCGCTCAGGAAGAGGGCGAGACGGCCGACTACCAGCGGGCGGCGCGCTGGTACCGCAAGTACCTGGACTTCTTCCCCGGCGAGGAGGACTCGGCGAAAACCCACTTCCTGCTGGCGGAGATCCTGTACGAGAGCGGCGACTATCAGGCCGCCACGGACGCCTACGAGGCGACCGCCTACGGCTATACGTTCCACGACCAGGCCGCCGAAGCGGGTTATGCCGCGCTGCTGGCCTATCGCCGCCATGAGGACTCCCTGCAGGCGGAAGCCCGCACCGCCTGGCACGAGCGTTATCTCGGCAGCGCGCTGCGCTTCGCCGACACCTTCCCGGCCCATCCGGAGACCGGCGCGGTGCTGACCACCGTCGCGGAAGACCTGTTCGGTCAGGGGCGCTTCGAGGAGGCCATCGCCGTGGCCGGCGACGTGGTGACGAAGATGCCGCCGGTCGACCCCGCGCTCGAGGAGACGGCCTGGCGGGTCATGGCGCATTCCCGCTTCGACCTGGGTCGCTATGCGGAGGCGGAGAGCGCCTACCTCGAACTCCGGGCGCGCACCGACCCCCAGGATACCGCGGCCGTGGCGGAGATCCGCCAGCGCATCGCCTCGTCCATCTACAAACAGGGCGAGATCGCCCGGGAGGCGGGTGAGCAGGAGGCGGCCGTCGGCCACTTCCTGCGCGTCGGCACGGTGGTGCCCGCGGCGTCGATCCGCGAGACGGCGGAGTACGATGCAGCCGCCGTGCTGATCGCGATGCAGGCCTGGGAGCGGGCGGGCGGCGTGCTGGAGACCTTCCGCCGGGATTATCCCGACAGCGACCGCGCCGACGAGGTGACCCGGCGGCTCGCCGTCGTCTACATGGAATCGGGCCGCAAGGGCCGGGCGGCGAGCGAATTCCGGCGCATCGCCGTGGCGGGCTCGACGACGCCGCAGCTGCAGCGCGAGGCCCTGTGGCAGGCCGCCGACCTCTACCGGGAGACCGGCAGCGTCGGCGAGGAGCGCGCCGTGCTCGAGGACGTCGTCGCGCGCTTCCCCGCACCGGTGGCCGAGGCGGTGGAGGCGCGCCAGCGGCTCGCCGACCTGGCCCGGGAAGCCGGCGATGCGGGCGCCCGGCAGCGCTGGCTGGAGGCCATCGTCAGCGCGGACGCTGGCGCCGGCGACGCACGCACCGAACGCACCAGATTCCTGGCGGCGAGGGCTTCGCTGGAACTCGCCGAGCCGAAGCGGCGCTCCTTCGCCGCCGTGCCGCTGAGCCATCCCCTGAAGGAGAGCCTGGCGGCCAAGAAGGCGATGATGGAAGAGCTGCTGGCCGCCTACGGCAGGGCGGCCGACTACGGCGTTGCCGAGGTGACGACCGCGGCGACCTTCCGCATCGCGGAGGTCTACCACCGGTTCAGCAAGGATCTCATCGACTCCGAGCGGCCGGCGGGACTGGACGAACTGGAGCTCGAGCAATACGAGATCCTGCTCGAGGAGCAGGCGTTCCCGTTCGAGGAGAAGTCCATCGAGCTGCACGAGATCAACGCCGCCCGCGCCAACGACGGTGTCTACGACGAATGGGTGCGCCGCAGCTTCGATGAGCTGGCGGCGCTCATGCCGGCACGTTATGCGAAAGCGGAGAAGACGGAAGATGCGTTACCGGGCCTTTACTGAGGCGGGCGCCGTCCGCCGCCGCTGTGCGCGCGTTGCGCTGCTGGCCGGCATGGTGGCAATGGCGGCGCTGGCGGCCGGTTGCGCCGGCACCGGCGGCGTGAAGAGCGCTGCCGACCCAGTGCCGGCGGACCCGGAGGCGGAGATCGCCCCGGCAGTCAGGGCCGATTACGGCAAGGCCGTGGCGCTGCTCGAGGCCGGCGATCTGGAGGGCGCCGAGGCGCTGCTGAACCGCTTCGTCGATGCCAATCCGGCCTACCCGGGCGCCTGGACGAACCTCGCCATCGTCTACCGGCGGGGCGACCAGCCCGACGAGGCCAGGGTGGCGCTGGATCGGGCTCTGGGCCTGGACGAGGGCTACGCACCGGCCCTGAACCAGCTCGGTGTCATGCACCGGGAGGCCGGTCGCTTCGCCGAAGCAGAAGCCGCTTATTTGAAGGCCGTCACAGCGGACCCCGAGTACCCGTTGGCACACTTCAACCTCGGCGTGCTCAACGACCTGTATCTGGGCAGCCCGGAAACGGCGCTGAGCCACTACGAGAAGTACCAGGCGCTCACCAGCGGAGGCGATGACAGGGTGGCGATGTGGATAGTGGATATCAGGCGGCGTCTCGGCATCGAGACCCAGTCGGCGAGGGCCGACTGATGCGCGGCGCGCACGCAATGCGCCTGCTGCCGGTCCTGTTGCTGCTGGCTGTCCCGGCACTCGGGCCGCTCGGCGCCGAGGAGGCCGACGAGCGGGATGCCATGGAGCCGGCGGTCTCGGGGGATGCCCTGTCGGCCGAGCGGTCGGCGCCGCCCGTGCGCGGGGAGGCCCGGGTGATGGACGAGCTGGACCTGGATCGTACCGAGATTACGGGCAACCGGGAGCTGCCGAAGGTGCTCTATATCGTGCCCTGGAAGGCATCCGACCTCGGCGACCTGGTCGGCCGACCCGTGAACAGCCTGCTGGACGAGGTACTCGCACCCGTGGACCGGGAGGTCTTCGTCCGCCAGGTGGACTACTACCAGAACCTGCATGCCGGCCCGGAGGCCGGCGCTGAGTCCGGCAGTGATGCCGGCAGTTCGCAATGACGTTTGATTTTAGAGGAGCAATCAAATGGATATGTTTGGCGCCGTAGTGCGTTTTTTCCAGGACGGGGGCGAATTCATGTACCCCATCCTGCTGGTATTCGGGCTCGGCA
>CAYQZN010000154.1:0-6454 GCA_964421805.1 uncultured Woeseiaceae bacterium | reverse complement strand
AGTCTGATGGGATCATTGTCGGATCGATCAACGATCGATCAACGAGCGATCAACGAGCGATCAACGGAAAGGAGACCCAGATGGCCAGCATTCTGATCACCGGTGCAAACCGAGGTATCGGACTCGAACTCTGCCGTCAGCTGAAGGAACGCGGCGACGACGTGATCGCCGTCTGCCGCAGCCCGAGCCCCGATCTGGAGCAGCTCGGCGTGGAGATCATCGAGCACATCGATGTGGCCAGCGACGACAACGTGGAACAGCTGCGCTACGCGCTGGAAGGCCGCCAGATCGACGTGCTGATCAACAACGCCGGCATGCTCAGGCCCGACGACATCGACACCGTGCAGTACGACGACATGGTGAAGCTGTTCGAGGTGAATACCCTCGGACCGCTGCGGGTCACCCGCGCGCTGCTGGACAACCTGGAGGAAGGCTCGAAGGTGGCCATCGTCTCGAGCCGGGTGGGCTCCGTCGGCGACAACGGCTCCGGCAACAACTACGCCTACCGCGTATCCAAGGCCGCCGTGAACATGGTGGGCAAGAACCTCAGCCACGATCTGCAGCCCCGCGGCATCCCGGTGGCGCTTCTGCACCCGGGCATGGTCGCCACCGACATGACCGGCGGCCGCGGCATTGCGCCGGAGAAGGCAGCTGCCGGCCTCATCCAGCGCATCGACGAGCTGAACCTGGAGAACACCGGCAGCTTCTGGCACGCCGAAGGCGAGGAACTCCCCTGGTAGGAGGGCCTTCAGGCCCGACGCGGGATGGGCGCGCCGCGTCCAATAGTGCGCATCCCTGCGCGGGCCGGTCCGGCCACAGACCGGCTGTTCCAAAATCTGGCAGGAGGGCCTTCAGGCCCGATTTCGCCTCGTCGGGGCTGAAGGGCCGGGCCTGAAGGCCCTCCTGCATTCGTTTCTCTCGGTCAGTGCGGGACGCTGCCCGTGATGGCGTGATAGAGCACGCTCAATCCCGGGTTGAAGCAGCCGTCGCCGTGGACGTGCTCCCTGCCGGGCACCAGCTGCCGGTGCGGCTCGTCGTGCAGCGTGACGCCGAACAGCGCGGGAGAGACGCGGGAGGCGGCCCGCTCCGGACGCTCGTAGATCGTTTCGTCTTCCTTGATGGTCGCGAGCACGACCAGATCGTCGAGCTGATCCTCGGGCACGGTCAGCGGGTTGTCCGACAGTATGGCGAAATCGGCCAGTTTCCCCGGCGTGATGCTGCCCTTGTGGCTCTCCTCGAAGTGCTGCCAGGCGGGCCAGAGCGTCATCGCCTTCAGGGCGGTCTCGACCGGCACCCTGTGCATCGGACCGAGTATGTCGCCGGTCCGAGAACGTCGAGTGACCGTGGCCGAGAGGATGCGCATGGAGTCGGGCAGAGCCACCGGTGCATCGTGATGGCTACCGAACATCATGCCGCGCTCCAGCACCCAGCCGGTCGGCGAGATATTGTCCGCACGCTCGGGGCCGAGCACCGATTCCCGGTGCCAGTCGCCCCAGTAGAAAGTGTGCATCGGGTACAGCGAGGGAAAGATATCCAGTTCGTCCAGATCGGCGACCTGGTCGAATCTCAGCGTCTGGCCGTGTATCAGCACCGGCCGGTTGGCGACATCCGGGTACTTCTGCCGCGCCGCGCGGACCGCGTTGATGAATTGGTCGATGGCCGCATCGCCATTGGCGTGGCAGAGAATCTGCCAGCCGTTCGCAAACGCCTTCTCCACGGCCTCGATCGCCCTTTCCTCGCTGATCGCCCCGTAGCCGCGATAATCCGCCGTCTGGCCCGGGGGCGGCACGTAGTAGGGCTCGGTGAGGAGAGCCGTCTTGCCCTGGGGCGAGCCGTCGATCGTCAGCTTGGCGCCGCCTATGCGGAACCGGTTCGTGTATTGCATGGAGGGCACGATGTCTTCCACCTCCAGGATGTCCGGATACGCCACCAGATCCACCGCAAGGCCACCCTTATCCGCGACCCGCCGCATAGCATCGACCGAAGTCTGCATCGCGCGGCCTTCCTGCACCGTCGTGTAGCCGAAGGAGGCGGCGAGCTTCGTGCCCTCGATCACCAGCGCCTCGTTGATCTGATCGTCGAAGCGAGCGGCGAGCTTCGATAACAGGTAGAAGAAGGCGTACTCTTCCAGCACGCCATTCGGCTGGTTCGATCCTTCCTCCCGCCGGAAGGCGCCGCCCTCCGGGTCTTTGGTTGCCGCCGTCACACCTGCCAGTTCCAGTGCCTTCGTGTTGGCCACGCCCAGATGGCCCGACTGGTGGATGATGATGAGGGGATACTCCGTGGATACTGCGTCGAGTTCCTGGCGGATCGGATGACGCTGCTCGGCCAGCTGCGAGTCGTCGTAACCGAAGCCGGCGATCCAGCCGACCCGTTCGACCACAGCCGAATTCTGGTCTGCCCAATCGGCGAGGAGCTTCTGCAGCGCCGGGATATCCCTGCCGTCACCATCCGGCGGCGGCAGCAGGTTCGCCGTGGAAGCCTGCAACCCGATCATGTAGCCATGGCCGTGGGAGTCGACGAATCCGGGCAGCATCGTGCGGCCCGCGAGATCGACGCGGCGGGTGTTCCCGCCGGCCGTCTCCAGGACCTCTGCCTCGCTGCCTACCGCGAGGATGCGGCCGCCGCGCACGGCTACGGCCTGTGCGACGGGGTTTCCGTCGTCGATCGTGATGATCGTGCCGTTGTGATAGATCGTGTCGGCGGGTTCGGCAGCAGCCGCCGAAACAGAGGTAAAAATCCCGATCGCTGCCGCCAGGCCGATGATCGTTCCTCTCATGCTCAGCTCCTGCTCGATTCACTCAATTCCCGAGGCCTTACGATCACTCCGCCCGAAAGACCGTGCGCCCGTCCTTGATGGTCTCGACGACACGGATGTCCCTGATCGACATCGGATCCACAGTCAGCGGATTGTCGTCGAGAATCACGAGGTCGGCGAGTTTTCCGGGCTCCAGCGAACCCTTGCGGTCCTGCTCGCCGTATTGCTCGGCTGCCCACAGCGTCATGGTCTTCAGTCCTTCCAGCGGCGTCACTGTCTGGGCCGGTCCGATCTCCTCGCCGGCGCGCGAGACGCGGTTGACCGCGGACCAGAGCATGAACATCTGGTCGAGGGGCACCACCGGCGCATCGGTATGGTTGCTCGGCCGGAGCCCCGCGTCGATGGCATCGCGCATGGGACTGATGTAATCCGCCTGCTCCCTGCCGCGGTTCGCGATATGTGCCTCGGCAAAGTAATAGGTGTGCAGTGTGTAGAAGGAGGGCCGGATGCCGTACTCGACGAAAGCGTCGACCTGATCCCGCCGCAGGAACTGGGAGTGAATGGCGGTGACGTTCCGGTGCCGGGCCGGATCATCCGCTGCGGCGAACTCGTGCGCCTCGATCAGCGAATCTATCGCTGCGTCACCGTTGGCGTGGAAGTTGACCGGCACGCCGAGCTCGTAGACCTTCTTCAGGCCTTCATTGATGACCTCTTGGGGTGCGAACAGTTCGCCTTTCCAGTCCTCCTCGCCGCTGGGGCCGCCTGTGAGGTACGGCGTCGTGAATGCAGCGGTACGGCCCTGCGGGGAGCCGTCGATGGTGATCTTCACGCCGCCTATTTTCAGTCGGTCACGGTACTCGCCCCACTGCTCCGGTGGAAATACGGCGAGCACCTTTTCGAGATCGGTGATGAACGGGAACACCACGACGTCGATGCTGTGGGCACCGGCATCCGCTGCGCGCTTCATCGTCTCCAGCTGGGGCAGGTGCGTGGCACCTTCATGGGCCGTGGTGAGACCGGCCGCCGCGTACATGCGGTGGGCCGCCCGCGTGCCTTCGATCTCCTCCGTCTCCGTGAGAGGCGGCGTCTGCTCGAAAATGGGGATGAACGCCGTCTCCATGATGAGCCCCCAGGGCTCGCTGGTGCCCGGCTTGCGGACGATGATGCCGCCCGGCGGCGTCTCGGTGTCGGCATCGATGCCGTATTTGCGCAGCGCCAGGCTGTTCAGCACCGCACCGTGCATGGAGACATGGTCCACGCGCACCGGGTTATCCGGAAAAGCCGCGTCGAGGTCATCGCGGTTGAGCAGGCGTCCGTCCGGCATGACCGTGTCGTCATAGCCATAGGCCATTATCATCTCGCCCTCCGGGATGCCGCGGTCCTCGGCGAAGCGCTCGAGCGCGGCGATGATGCTGTCGACGTCCTTGCCCGGTCCGGCCGGCGGCGGATACAGATTGACCTGATCGGCAAGGAACAGGGCATTGAAATAATGGCTGTGCCCATCGATGAAGCCGGGTGCAAGCGTACCGCCCTGCAGATCGACCATCTCCGTCGAATCGGTGCGGTACGCGAATACGCTCTCTTCGGCACCAACGGCCAGGATACGACCGTCCGCGACCGCCAGTGCTGCCCCGATCGTGTCGTCGGCGTCCATCGTGATTACGTCGCCACCGTAGTAGATGATCTCGGCTGTCGCTGTCGACGCTTCCTCCCCACCGGTCTCCTCGGGCTGGGTGCAGCCGGCGAGGCCTGTCAGGGCGAGCATTGCGATCGACGCAATTACCTTCGATGAGCTCTGGGTGGTCATAGTCAGGGCCTCCCTATTCTGCGCGGCGCTATTTCGGGAAAAGCAGCTTAAAACCGATGCGCACGCCCCAGCCTTCCGGGCCGGCATCCGGACTCTCCACGTAGTAGCGCACGCCGCCTCCGATGCTCACCAGCTGGTCACCGATCGTCGTCACCTTGGAAGCGATGCCGCTGACCGGGATCGACCACTGTTCGCCCTCCCAGTCGTAGGTGCTCTCGGTCTGCAGCGTGAAGGTCCAGGCATCGGGTGTCGTGTAGGAGACGAAAGGTTGCACGAACGTGGCGTTTATGTCACCCCGATCGTCGTCCCCCGCGATGGAGGTGATGTGGTTGGCCAGCCCGCCGTACGTCCACGGGCCCTGCTGGCGCAGCGCGACCGCCGTCGGGCCGATACCCCACTTGTCGGCACCCAGGAGTTCGTCCGTCGCCGTCGGCAGCAGGAAGACGGGACCGACGCCCCAGATCCAGCCGCCTTCGGTCGGCTCGACCGGCGAGAAGAAGATGCTCTGCACGATGTCCCCCATGCCGGCCTGTCCACCCGCGCCGGGGAAGATGTCGTCCTGGTCGATCAGCGGCACGATGGTGCGTGAGATGAGGTTCCAGTCCTCGTTCAGCGACACGGGGATGACCGGCTGGAAATTCAGATAAGACCTCGTGCCATCATCCAGCGGGCCGATATCCTGGTCATAGTTCCATTGAAACGGCACGCTGATCAGCGCGGCCACGGGATTGGCCAGCTGCTTCGCGAGGTCCTCCTGGCTCTGTTGTGCTGCCGCTACACCAGCGTTTCCCAGGCCGAGCAAAATAGACAGTATCGAGACATACGGGCGTATCATCGGGAGCTCCCAGTCAGGCGGCCTGTTCTCTTTCCCGTGACACGACGCGGGACTCTAACTGGCCACGCCGGTTGTTATGGCAATTGAGGCGGCAGGAAAATATCATCGGTCGCCGGAGCAGAATGACGGCTATGGACAATTGCGAAAGGGCTCGAAAAAACCTGGGCAGTCTCGACGGTGCGCGCGAGTTTCTCAGACATCGCGGATGGCCCGCCCAGCTCCCGCCGTACCTGCGAGACGCGCTGCTTGACCGCGCCCGCCTGCTGCCTGCTTTCGAGCGCGGACAGACAGTGTTCCGTATTGGCGACGAGCCGGACGGCATCTACGGCGCCGTCTCCGGCATGTTCGCCTTCCAGCTCGCACCGAACGAGCAGGGGCCGCATACGTTCCATCTCTACGGCCCGGGTGCCTGGTTCGGCGAACTGGCGCACTGCGTCGGGAAGCCGCGGGCGACCACCATGATCGCAACCCGGCGGAGCCGCTGTCTGCGCGTTCCGGTACGGGAACTGGAGGGGCTGCTGAAAGAAGAACCGGAACTCTGGCGCTGGCTCGCCGCGTCCCTGGCCTACAACGTGAAGACCGCGTTCTGCGCGGTTGACGACATGACGATCCGTCTGCCCAGGCGCCGAATCGCCGCCGTCCTGCTCCGGCTCGCTGGCGCGCGCGGCGGTGTTTTGCCGAACGTCGAGTTTTCACGCGACCTCGATCTGACGCACCACGACATCGCATTTATCGCGAATGTGTCGCGCAGTGCCGTTGGTGAGAACCTGAGCCGGCTCGAGGAAGAGGGCTTCCTGGAGTGTGGTTACGGGGTGATCAGGCTGATCGATCCGGCAGGGCTCTGCGCCTGGCTACGGGATACTGCGTGAAAAGGGTGGGTGCAAGGTCGCGCGAAGCGTAACCGGTCGCGGGGGTCCGGCCTGAAGGCCCTCCGGGAGCGCAAAAAAGCCGCGCCGGATTGCGCGCTAGCCCGTCTTCGCCTCGGCCATGGCATGGACGTCTGCCGCGGCAAGGCGGTCCCCGCCGATCGCCCAGTCGCCGCCCTCGAACTCCT
>CAYQZN010000153.1:0-6461 GCA_964421805.1 uncultured Woeseiaceae bacterium | reverse complement strand
TGATGGAGGTCACGAGCTCGCCGTAGGTCTTCACCCGGGTCACCTCGCCGCCGAGAGTCACCTGCACCGGACCCTTGTCCGCCGGCGGCGGCAGTTCGTAATTGCTGATCACGTGGCAGGAGTTGCACTGCAGCGCCAGGAACGCCGCCCGGCCGGCCTCCGGGTCTCCGTCAGGCAGGCGGAATCCGGCGGCGGACTTCGGGCCGGCGTCGCAACCGGACAGCAGTGCGACGCTCAGCGTCGCGACCATTACCATTGCCACCCTGGTTACCCTGTCCCCCCTGGCCACTCTTGCCACTCTGGGCGCCCTGGGCCGGAGCGTCGTCTTCCTCATCGCCTCTTCCTCATCCCGGGCTTCCTCCCCGCAACGAACGGCCGCGAATCCTCGAGCGGCGCGGCCACAACTTCACAGCTTCACTCTAGGCGATCCGGCCAACCCCGGCCAGTAGTGACATGTGCCTAGCATGCCCGATTGCGCAATACTCGGAGCACGCCGCCACGGAGGCCGACCGATGAAGTCGCCGATACTCGCCCTCGCGCTTTCGTTCGCTCTCGCCGCCGCGAGCGTCCCGCAGCTCTCTGCCGGCGAACGGGAGATTCGCCTGCAGGCCATCGACCGTGCCCACTATCACCGGCTGGCGCCGGAAGAACCCGCCGGCGTCTACCATGTCTACGTGCGCCTGCCGGAGAGCCACGAGGCAGGCGCCGACCGTCGTTACCCCGTGGTCTATCTGCTGGACGGCGGCAACATGTTCCCGCTCCTGGCCGGCTATTACCGCTACCTGGAACTGGGCGAGGAGGTCCCCGAACTCATACTGGTGGGCATCTCCTACGGCACCGACTACTTCCGGGAAGGCAACCAGCGCAGCCGGGATTTCACGGCGGAGGCGCCGGAGCCGGAGTTCTGGGGTGGGGCCGGCGCCTTCCTGGGCTTCCTCCATGACGGGCTGATCCCGATGGTCGAGTCCCGCTATCCGGCCGACCCGGAACGCCGCGTGATCCTCGGGCAGTCTCTCGGCGGACAGTTCGTCCTCTACAGCGCGCTGCAGCCCGACGGCCCGTTCTGGGGACACATCGCCATAAACCCGGCACTGCACCGCAACCTGCCGCGCTTCCTGCAGGCCCCCGACGACGTATTCGACGGCCCGCGACGGCGCCTGTACGTGGGCTCCGCCGACGACGATCTGCCTCGCTTCCGCGGCCCGGCGCTGACCTGGATCGGTCACTGGATGGCGCAGGACGAGACGCCGTGGGATCTCGAGGCCGAGATTTTGACCGGCGAGAGCCATTTCTCCGCTGCGCCACTCGCGTTTCGGCGCGGTATCCGCTGGCTGTTCGGGTCGGACGAGTCCGTCGACGCTCTCTCGACAGCTCAGTGAGAGCAGTCTCGACTCCCCTATAGCCTCCCCGTTTTTTTCCGCCATGCGCCTGCGATGTGCTCGGCGGGAGCATTTTTTGCTTGACCTTATCCAATATTGGGGTATATTTCCCCAACTGTAGCTGATTGAAACCACTTTCCGCACACAGAATCAGGAGTCGAAAATGAATATTTCAGGAACAAAACTCAGAATAGGAGCCGCCGTCGCAGCCGCCCTCGGCCTGGCCGCCTGCGGCGGCGGTGGCGGCGGCGGCACCGCCAGCCAGCCACCCACATCGTCCAACCCGCCGCCGGCCACCTCGACCAAGGTGAGTGCGTCAGGCGTGATCACCGGCTTCGGCAGCGTCTACGTGAACGGCGTCCGCTACGACACCTCCGCGGCAGACATCGAGTTCGAGGACGAAGGCCGCAAGAGCGAGGACGCCCTGCGTCTCGGCATGAAGGTGAAGGTCGAGGGCGAGCGGGAAGGGGACAACCGCCGCGCCGACCGGATCCGTTACGACGACGATCTGGAAGGCCCGGTGAGCGCCATCCAGCCGGACGCGGCCAACCCAAGCCTCGGCTCGTTCACCGTGGCCGGTCAGGACGTCACCGTGGACGACAACACGGTGTTCGACGACAGCATCGGTGACAACAACGGCGACGGCAGCACGGACCTTCTCGATCTGGACCCCGCCAACGGCATGATCGTGGTCGAGGTGAGCGGCTTCCAGACGGAAGGCGGCATCCTGGCCACCCGTGTCGAGCGCGATGACGATCGGCAGGCCGGAGACGAAGACGACGCGGAGGTCAAGGGCTATGTCACCGACCTGGACGAGACAGCGGGCACGTTCCGCATCCGTGCCCTGACGGTGGCGTGGACCCCGGACGACCTCGACAGCGAGGACTTCCCCGACGGTACGCTCTCCGAAGACCTCTTCGTCGAGGTCGAGGGAACGCTGCTCGCCGACGGCACGCTGGACGCGGACAGCATCGAGCGTGAGGACGACTTCGGCCGTGGCGACGACGACGAGGGCGAGTTCGAGATCGAGGGCATCCTGCAGGCGGTGGATACGGCATCCAGCCCGAACACGATCACCATCGACGGCAATACCATACCGGTGGGCGACGCCAGCCGGCTGACCGGTCACGTCGGCGAGCGCGTGGAGCTGGAAGGCACCTTCGATGCCGACGGCGTGTTGATACTGGACGACGGCGACGATGGGGTGAAGTTCGAGCGCGAAAACTCCGTGCGCACCGAGGACCGGGTCGAGACGGTTGGCACCGGCAGCTTCTTCACCCGACTCGGCCTCGAGATCACGCCGACCGGCGCAAGCCGCATCGAGGATGACGACGCCGACGACGGCGACCGGCTCACCCCGGAGGCGTTCCTCGCACGGGTGTCGGCGGGCGACTACGTCGAGGCGCGCGGGTATCCCGAAAGCGACGGCAGCGTCATCTGGATGCGCATCGAGCGCGACGGCGACGAGGACGATCAGGACTGCGAACTGCGCGGCCCGGTGGCCGACGGCTCCGTCGGCGATCCCTTCTTCGTTATCCAGGGCGTCACCGTCGACACGGCGCAGATCACGAGCGCCGGCGGCTTCCGCGACGAGAACGACGTGGCCATCGGCCGTGACGAATTCTTCTCTCGGCTGGCGGCCGGCGACGTGGTCGAGGCCGACAGCATCGACAGCGGCGGCTGCTCCGACGGCCTGCTCATCGCCGAGGAAGTCGAGTTCGAGCGCGACGACGGCGTTGCCGGTAACGACGACAACGGCGGCATGTCCGGGGGTGACGACGGCAACGACGACGGTACCGGCGATGACGGCACCGCAGCCGACGAGGTCAGCGGCATGGTCAGCAACGTGGACGACGTCGAGAACACGTTCGTGGTGGCAGGCCGGACCGTCAGTGTCACCGCGGACACCCTGATCGACGCTTCCATCGTCGAGGCGGTCCGTGGCGAGGAGCTCGGCGATGCCGACCTGCGCTTCGGCGACCTGCCCGAGTCGCTGTCCGAGCTCCTGCCGGACGGACTCCAGGTCACCGTTCGGGTGGATGCCGCCGGCAACGCCATCCTGATCGAGGACCAGGGCTGAGCCGCCGGTTGCACTGTGGCGACACGCTGCAATCGATAGTCCGTACGAGCGCCGGGTCCGGCAGGTGAACCTGCCGGACCCGGCCTTTCGACTGTAAACCGTGCCCCTCCCTGGTACAGAATGTCCGCACACGGTCACGAGAAACCGGACATGGATAATGATCTGAAGAGCTCCGTCTACCGCGCGTGCCGCCTGCTGCTGCGGCCGGTGGCGAGCATCGCGCTGCGCTGCGGGATTACGTGGCGGGAGTTCTCGGACCTCTCCAAGTCCGTCTTCGTGGACGTCGCCAGCTCCGAGTTCGGCATCCGGGGACGGCCCACCAATGTCTCCCGCGTCGCCGTGATGACCGGCATCGACCGCAAGGAGGTCCGGCGCCAGCGGGACCTGCTCACCGCCGAACCGGAGAGCGTCAGCCGCAAGACCAGCGACGCCAGTCGGGTACTCTCGGGCTGGCACCAGGATCCGGCATTCCTCGACGAATCGGGCCGACCTCTCGAGCTGCCCGAGGAAGGACCCGCGCCCTCCTTCGACGCGCTGACCCGGCGCTATTCGGGAGACGTGCCGAGGCAGACGCTGCTGAAGGAACTCCTGGGCGGCGGTACCGTGGCGCGAACCCCGGACGGCAGACTCCGCGCGCTGAGACGCTATCATGTCCCGGAGCCCCTGGAGCCGGAGAGCATCCTGCGTGCCGGGGCCGTACTCAAAGAGCTCGGCGACGCACTACGCCAAAACCTGTACCGCAAGGCGGACGATACGCCCCGCTTCGAGGGCCGTGCCTCGAACGACCGGATGACAGCCGAGCAGGCCGCCCTGTTCCGGGAATTCATGCAGGTGCGCGGTCAGACTTTCCTGGAGGAAATCGACGACTGGCTGAGCCGCCACGAGCCGCAGACCCCGCCACCACCGGGCAAGGCGATCCGTCTCGGCGTGGGCCTGTTCGCGATCGAATCGGAGACCGGCCAACAGCAGCGGCGCTGACCGCGGACTTTTCGCGGCCCGGGTGTAACCGTTTACGCCCGCGAGCGCTATAACATGGCAGGTAACATCACAGCGGAGCCCGCCATGCGCTTTCCGAGACTGCTCGCCATCCTGATCCTCACCGTCCTCGCCGTCCCCGCCCTCGGGGTTGCCGCGGTTATGCCGGACGAATTACCCGCCAACACCCGCTGGTACCTGCACGCCGACCTCGTCGAGATGCGCGGCTCCGAGGTCGGGCGCAAGCTCTACGGCTGGCTGGACAAGGAGCTGTTCGCCGACCTGCGCAACGACCTCGGCGTCGACCTGGGCGCCGAGACCGACCGGGTCACGGTGTTCAGCCAGGGCGAAGACAATGCCGTGCTCGCCATCCGCGGCCGCTTCTCGGACCAGACCCGGGAAAAGGTGCTGGCGCTGGCGCAGCGCGAGGCGCAGGTGGACGAGCACGAGGCCGACGGCAGCCGCTACTACCAGCTCGGCCAGATGGACGACGCGGATTTCGACGGCTACTTCACCTTCGCCATCGACGGACTGCTGCTGTTCACGTCCGAGGCCGCGACCATGGAGAAGCTGCTGGCCGACGGCGGCCGCGTGGAGGAGCGTGCGGCGGCGGACGGCACACTGTTCGTGCTCACGGCGGACCGGATGATGCAGGGCGGGATCCGCCCCCAGGCGGGGACCGGCGGCTCCTGGGAGTCCCGCATCCTCGAGCACACCCGGGAGGCGACATTCTTCGTCGCCGACCGTGACGGGCTCGCCGCCATCGAGGCGAAGATCGTGGCCAGCGATCCGGGCATGGCGCTGGCCGTGGGCGGCATTGTCGGCGGCCTGATCGGTTTGCAGGCCGTGGCCGCGGAGGAAGAGCCCGCGCTGGCCGAACTGCTGAGCAAGACCAAGGTGACGGTGAACGAGGGTACGGTCGGCATCTCCGCCCTGGTGGAACCCGAGCTGATGAACAGACTGCTCGCCCGTTGAGGCGGGCTCCGGCGACCGGCGCCGGGCTGACCATGACCAGCGAGCACGAACTCATCGCGGCGGCGAAGGCAGGCTCCCACACCGCCTTCGCCGCGCTCGTCGAGCGCTACCAGGACGGCCTGTACCGCTTCCTGTGCGTGCGCTGCGCCCGCGTCTGCGACGCGGAAGACGCGCTGCAGGATACCTTCGTCGGCGCCTGGCGCTACCTCGCGAGCTACGACCCGCGCTGGCGTTTCAGCACCTGGCTGTACCGCATCGCCCTGCGGCATGCGGCGGGCCGGCCGGCGGCCTGGGAATCACTGGCCGCAGAACCGGCCGATCCGGCCGCCGATCCGCTGGCCGATTGCATCGCGGACGACGGCCGGCGCAACATCTGGCTGACTGCCCGGCAGCGGCTCACGCCGGACGGCTACACCGTGCTGTGGCTACATTACGCAGAGGACATGGCGGTCCGCGACGTGGCACGCGCGATGGGGCGGAGCGTATCGTGGGTCAAGGTGAACCTCTACCGGGCACGCCGGCGGCTGGCCCGGGAACTCGAGACGGAGGACGGGGAATGACGGAACTGGAAGATCGTCTGCGCCGCGACGCGGCGAAGATCCGCGTGGAGACCGGCCCGGAGCTGAGGGCGCGGCTGCAGGCATCGCTGCGGGCGGCGCAGGCCGCAGAGCCCACAGCGCGGCGCCGACGGCGCCCGCGCCTCCTCCCCTCGCCGCAAGTGCTCGGCGGCGCCGCGCTGGCAACCGCCGTCGCGGTGGCAGGAGTGCTGGCTCTCCGTCCCGAATCGCCCGCTCCGGAGTCCTGGCCCGCCACGCCCACGGCACAGACGCAGACCGCACCGCCCGCGAAACTGCCGGCCGCGCTGCAGGCGGATTTCGTCCTGCTGGAGCTGGAGCAACTGGCCACGCAGCCGCTGACGGAGGAACAGGAGCGCCTGGAGGCCGATCTGCGCCGGCTCGAAGAAGAGCTGCGGCGGGCCTTCTGAGGACGGATCTTCCTGAGGACGGATCTTCTGAGGAAAAGGGGTGGCGCGATAACGCCCTCCACAAAAA
>CAYQZN010000152.1:0-6515 GCA_964421805.1 uncultured Woeseiaceae bacterium | reverse complement strand
CCATCACCACGTCGTTGATGGTGGCGTTCTCCACGGCCTTGCGGATCTGCTTGAGATCGTCGAGCGCGAAAATGGCGGCGTCGAACATCTTGTGCGGACCCACCGGCACGTTGAAGCGCGTGAACGGCACGCGCTTGCTCGTTCCGTCGTCGCGGCCGAGCGCCTTCTGCGCGAGGCCGGCCAGCGCCGGCACGGAGCGCACCACCGTGCTGGCCAGCTGGAACGGCTCGCGCACGTTATTCACGAGGGCGCGGCCTACCATCTCCCGCGGGGTCGGCTCCGCCGCCGGCTCCTGTTCCCGCTTTGGCACGACCAGCGCGGGCGTACCCAGCGCATCCACGTCCGACATGGCCGCGTAGAAGCGGATGACGGCGGCGCCGTCCACGGCCGTGTGATGGAGCTTGGTCGCGACGGCATAGGCGCCCTCGGGAAAGCCGTCGATTCGGTCGAGGCCCTCGATCACGTACATCTCCCAGGGCGGGCGCTGCATGGCCAGCGGCCGGGAGTGATAGCGGGCCACGTGGATGCAGAACTGACGCCAGTCGCCCGGCTCGGGCAGCCGCCCGTGGGTGATGTGGTACTCGATGTCGAAGTACTCGTCGTCCGCCCAGTAGGGGAAGTCCAGTTCCAGCGGCACGCGCACGAGACGCCGCCGGAAGATCGGCGAGGTGTGCAGCCGGCTCTCCACGTGGGCGATGATGTCCTTGAAGCGCACCTTGCCGCCGGGCGCGGTCGAAGGGTCGAACACGTGCACACCCGTGACGTGGGTGAAGTTGTTCGCCGATTCCATGTACAGGAACTGGGCGTCCTGGGGGCTGAGCTGATGCATGATCGCTACCTGGCGGCTGTGCGGGAATACTCGGCAGTGTACCGCTACGGGGCGCGCATGGCAGCGGGTGGCGACGCCCCGAGGCCCGGCGAGCCTGCATACGGGGCCGATCTGCGGTAACTTTGGGGGTTCGGGCCGGCACCCGGCACCGGACAGGACACACAGAGGTAGATGCCATGAGCAGCGGAGCAGCAGCGGTCACGTCGACCCGCAAACCCACACGCAAACCAATTCGCACCGGCCAGGAATACATCGACAGCCTGCGCGGCCGGAACCTGAAGGTCTGGCTGTTCGGCGAGCTGGTGGAGGAGCCCGTCGACCACCCGATCATCCGGCCCTCCGTCAATGCCGTGGCCCGCACTTACGACCTGGCCGTCGAGAATCCTGAGCTGGCCACCGCCCTCTCGCCCTTCACCGGCGAGCGGGTGAACCGCTTCCTGCACGTGGCGCAATCGGCCGAAGACGTGGTGATGCAGAACAAGATGCAGCGCCGCCTCGGCCAGCTGACCGGCACCTGCTTCCAGCGCTGCGTGGGCATGGACGCGCTGAACTCCCTGCACTCCGTGACCTGGGAGATCGACGAGAAGCACGGCACGGACTACCACGCCCGCTTCACCGCGTTCGTGGCCGAGGCCCAGCGCGACGGCGTGGTGATCGGCGGCGCCATGACCGACGTGAAGGGCGACCGCAGCCTGCCGCCCCACAAGCAGGCGGACCCGGACCTTTTCGTCCACGTCACCAAGCGCAACGACGAGGGCGTCTGGATTACGGGCGCCAAGGCTCACCAGACCGGCTGCCTGAACTCCCACTGGCTGGTCGTCATGCCCACCATGCGCCTCGGCGAAGGCGACGAGGATTACGCCATCGTCGGCGCCATCCCGGTGGAGGCCGAGGGCATCACCTACATCTACGGCCGCCAGTCCTGCGACACCCGGGCGATGGAAGGCGGCGACATCGACACCGGCAACAACGAGTACGGCGGCCAGGAGGCGATGGTCATCTTCGACGACGTCTTCATCCCCTGGGACCGCGTGTTCATGCACGGCGAGTACGAGTACGCGGCGATGCTGGTGGAGCGCTTCACCTGCTATCACCGCCGTAGCTACGTCTGCAAGTCCGGCGTGGGCGACGTGCTGATCGGTGCCGCGGCCACCGTGGCCGAATACAACGGCGCGGACAAGGCCTCCCACGTCAAGGACAAGCTCACCGAGATGACCCACCTCAACGAGACCATCTACTCGACGGGCATCGCCGCAAGCTACCAGTCCCACAAACTGAAATCCGGCGCCTGGATCTGCGACGACATGATCGCCAACGTCTGCAAGCACCACGTGACCAAGATGCCGTATGAGATCGGCCGTCTGGCCCAGGACCTCGCCGGCGGCCTCGTGGTGACCCTGCCGTCACAGAAGGACTTCGAGAGCCCGGAGATCGGCGGCCTGCTGGAGAAGTACCTGAAGGGCCGCGCGGACATCCCCACCGAGAACCGCATGCGCATCCTGCGCCTGATCGAGAACATGACCATGGGGCGCAACGCCGTCGGCTATCTCACCGAGTCCATGCACGGCGCCGGCTCGCCCCAGGCCCAGCGCATCCAGATCGCCCGCGCCTCCCAGATGGACTTCAGGAAGGCGCTGGCGAAGGAACTCGCCGGCATCGAGGAGGCGGAGCGCGAGCAGATCCTGGAGACGTTCACGGACTACTTCGCGCGGGTATTCGCCGCAGCGGAACCGAAGGAAAAGGCGTAGCGCCGGCGCGGCCGCCCGCACCCGATGTCCGAAGAGCGCGAGCGCGAGTCCGAGGACAACGGCAGCGAGCCGATCGCCTCCATCGAGGAGTCCGGCACCGGCACCGTCGACCAGCCCGACATCGTCGCCGCAACGGCCCGGTGGCTGGTGCCGCTGGTCCGCCCGGCGGTGCTGGTGCTGCTGGCCGGTCTCGGAGCCGGGCTCTGGGTCTCCGCGAACGTCGACCGGCACTGGGTCGAGCAGAAGGTCACCTATAACGTCTACGAGAACGAGGCGGGCCGGCTGGTCTACGTGGAGCGCGGCCGGGAGAGGCGCGTACTCGACGTCGTACCCTATTCGGAATCGCCGCTCCGCCAGGCCGCCCTGGACGGGCTGGAGGGCGAGCCACCGCTGGACGAACAGTGGGTCGTGGAGCTCGTGCCGGCCGACGACGGCAGCGAGAGACGCTATTCGCGGCTCGAACCCACCTACCACTTCGGCCCCTGGTCGCTGCTGCCGGCGGCTATCGCCATCGCACTCTGTCTTCTCACCCGCGAGGCGCTGACCGCGCTGTTCGCCGGCGTCGTCACCGGCGCGTTCATGCTCGGGCAGTTCGACATCACCAACGCCGTGCTGCTGCCGAGCCTCGCCAGCGAGAGCGCCGCCGCCATCCTGCTGCTGTATCTCTGGCTGGTCGGCGGGCTCATGGGCATCTGGTCGCGCACCGGCGCGGCCCAGGCCTTCGCCGAATTCATGACCACGCACTTCGTGAAGGGGCCGCGCTCGGCCAAGCTGGTCTCCTGGCTCATGGGCGTCATCTTCTTCCAGGGCGGCACCATCAGCGTGGTGCTGGTGGGCACGATCGTGAAGCCGGTGGCGGACAAGGAGCGGGTCAGCCACGAGGAACTGGCGTACATCGTCGACTCCACCGCCTCGCCCATCGCCTCTGTGCTGGCCTTCAATGCGTGGCCCACCTACGTGCAGGCGTTCATATTCATTCCGGGCGTCGCCTTTCTGGCGACCGAAGAGGAGCGCGTCCGCTTCTTCTTCCAGAGCGTGCCGTTCAGCTTCTACGGCATCCTCGCGGTGCTCGGCACCCTGTTGCTCTCGCTCGGCATCACCCGCTTCGCCGGTCCGGGCATCCGGGCCGCACGCAAGCGCGCCCGTGAGACCGGCGAGCTGGACGCCCCCGGCGCCATCCCCATGAGCGCGAAGGAACTGCACGCCAGCCACGTGCCGGCCGGCTACCGGCCCCAGGTGGCCGAGTTCTTCGTGCCGCTGGCGCTGCTGATCGCCATCGCCGTCGGCACCTTCGTGGCCATGGGCACGCCGCGGGTGAACTGGGCCTTCGGCGCCGCACTATTGCTGTCGATCCTGGTCGCGCTGTTCAAGGGTATGCACCTGGGTCAGGTCATCGAGGGCATCGGCGACGGCCTGAAGGGCGTGGTGCTCGCCTCGGTCATCCTCATGCTGGCCGTTACCATCGGCGGCATCAGCCAGGAGATCGGCGCCGGCACCTACCTGGTACAGCAGCTCGGCGAACGCATCCCCTACTGGGCCCTGCCGGTGGCGCTGCAGCTCATGACCATGATCATCGCCTTCTCCACCGGCACCAGCTGGGGCACCTATGCGATTGCCTTCCCGCTGGCTATGCCGCTCGCGTGGACGGTGGGCCAGGTGCAGGGCGTCGAAAACCCGGAGATCTACCTGTCAATCTGCTTCGCGACGGTCCTGAATGGCAGCGTCTACGGCGACCAGTGCTCGCCGATCTCGGACACCACCATCCTCTCCGCCATGACCACCGGCTGCGACCTCATGGACCACGTGAAGACCCAGATCGTGCCGGCCAGCTACGCGGCCGGCGTTGCGGCCCTGCTCTGGACCCTGGCCGCCTACACCATCGCATAATCTAACGTAGGAGGGCCTTCAGGCCCGACCCCGGCCTTCAGGCCCGACCCCGGTATTCAGGCCCCACCCCGCCTTCATACCTCACCAGAAAACTCGAGTGACAACCGTTTGCCTGTATGATCGATCACGGCACGACAATTAAAAACAGGGGATAGTCATGAACGCGAATCTGGAGTCCGCGAGAGATTTCTTCGATTCCTGCGAAACCGGTAAGGGATGGGGCGTATGCAAGGCCTGGTGCCATGCCGATGCGACATTTTCAGCCCAGGCACCGGCATTGGACGAAGTTTCCACACTCGAGGGCTACTGCGACTGGATGCAGGCCATTGCGACGACCATGCCGGACGCGAACTACGATCTGAAGTTCTTCGGCGTTGATGAATCCGGCGACTCCGTCGCGGCAGTGGCCGTGTTCAAGGGCACTCACACCGGAGAAGGCGGGCCGGTTCCGCCGACAGGGAAATCCGTCGCCTCCGACTATGCCTACCACATGGTCTTCGACGGTGGTCGGATAAGCCATATGACGAAGGTCTGGAACGACGGGATTGCGCTGCAACAGGCCGGCTGGGCGTAAGCAGCAGACAAGGCGATCAGGCGCTGTTCGTTGACCCCGAGGGCCTCACTCTGATCGTCTCTCTCTTACCAGGATAGCGGCGGGGACAGACTCCCCGGCTACTGCAGCACCTGCTTCGGCGTCCGGTCGCTGTAATACAGACCCCAGTGCTTCTCCGCCTTGTCCATCGGGTTGGCCCCGTCGAACCCGCCCTTCCACTTTTCGTCGAATGACGTGAAGTAGAACGAGACGACCTTGTTACGGTCCACCCACGGATCATACTGGTTGAAGAAGACCTCCTGCTCGGGCTCGCCTGCTTTACCGATCAGTCCGCCTTCGTGGCTGCCGTCGTCATAGACCCGGCTCGTCGGCCAGCCGGTCTCGCAGTAGGCGATCTTGTGGTCGGGATGACGGCTCTGTATGTCGCGGTAGATCGACTCGGTCCACTCCATCGCGACGTCCAGGGTCTTGTCGTTCCAGAACGCATAGGCGTGCAGGCAGATAAAGTCCAGTTCGTCGGCGACCCGGCGTGCGCGGGGCTTGTTCCAGAAGTTATAGTCGTCCGCCACTGTCACCGGCTGCGGGATGCTCGCCCGCACCTGCCGGATCTTCTCGATGACACCGTCCATGTCATCGATACGGTGGTACGACCAGTCGACGAATATCTCGTTGCCGACGTTCACCGCGATGATGATGTCGCTGAAGCGATTCGCCAGTTCGATTGCCAGCCGGACCTGCTCTTCGTTCTCCTGCTCGGTCTTGTGGGCATCCAGCCAGATGCCCTGCATGACCCGGATCGGCAGGCCGTGCTCCTCGATCACCTCCAGGATGTTCCGCGCCTGCTCATCCGCGCCGTAGAGGCGGATCAGATTCCACCGTGGCGCGAGGATCGTCAGGTCTTCGAGTATGTGCTCATTCGACGTCAGCGCCTCGCCTGGTGCTTCGCCATCCCGGTAGGCACCGTAAGAGATTCCGTTACCGATCCACTTGCCGTCGAGCATCGGCTCGAAGGGGCGTTTGGTCACAGCGTTACTCTCCGCAACATCGGTGTCCGTGTCGGGAGTCGTCGAACCGCAAGCGGCCAGCACGAGACCCGCCGCAACGGGTACCCAGAAGTTCCGATATCTCATAGAGCCAGACCTTTGTCGTTCTTGTGTCGCTGCATAAGTTACTACACAGACGCGCTCGAAACCGTAGCTGTGATGCGATACTCGGAAAAACCGATCTATCGATCGCACCCGGCCTGCGCACTGCACAATTCCACGATTGCCAGACTACGAAATCCGTCCTAGCGTGGAAGTGGGAGAGCCATGGCACGGAAGCCAGCACGTCACGAGGAGAAGACCGTGACAGACTACATCAGAAAAAGCATCAGAAAGGGGCAGATGGCCGAGTCCCAGGCGGATGTGGCGCTGCGTCCCGAGGGGCGCCGGCAGAACGGCGAATTGCGCCACGGCGAGTGGATCCGGCAGGCCGAGTCGCAGCTGAAATCGAGACG
>CAYQZN010000151.1:0-6546 GCA_964421805.1 uncultured Woeseiaceae bacterium | reverse complement strand
GCTGGTGGCTCTGCACGATGCCGCGCAGCATCGGGCGCAGGACGCCGAAGCCGAGCGCCAGCACCAGCAAAGCGCCCAGCAACTGGCGGCCTATCGCGAGCACCTGGGGCTGCTGCCAGATCGGCGGGCCTGCCGGTTCTGCGACCTCGGGGACGGGCTGGAACGGCGCGTTTATCAGCTGCACCGAATCGCCCCTTGCCTCGTCGAAGCCGACCGCCTCCTTCACCAGGGCGGTCATGCGGGCGATGTCCTGTTCGCCGAGACTGCCGGTGCCGGCCGCCTCGGCGTCGTCACCGGCGGCGCCTGCCGCAGCGACGTCGTCGATCAGCACGGCGACGGACAGGCGGCGGATGGCGCCCGTGGGCGCGATCACCCGGCTCACCGTCTTGTCCACCTCGAAGTTGCGTGTCGCCTCGCGGGAAGTATTGACGGCGCTGGCGGCCGCGGCCTCGCCTTCCTGCGGCGCCACGCCGCCGGCCTCGGGCGGCTGATTGCTGAGCGCCCCGGGGATGCCCTGGGCCGCGTCGGAGCCGCCGCTGCGCTGGCGCTCGCTGACGGTCTCGCTGCGCACCACGGTGTTCTCGGGGTCGTAGTTCTCGCGGGTCTCCTCCTTCACGGTGAAGTCGATATCGGCGACCACCTGGGCGCGGACGTTGCCGGCGCCGACCAGCGGCGTCAGCAGGTCGACGATACGCTCCCGATAGCTCTGCTCCACCGTTCGCGTGTGCTCGAACTGGGTGGCGGTCAGCGCGTAGCCGTTGCGCTCGCCGTTGGAGCTCAGCATGCGCCCGTGCTGGTCGATGAGCGTGACGTCTTTCGCCATGAGATTCGGCACGCTGGAGGCCACCAGGTGCACGATGGCATCCGCCTGCTCGGGTTCGAGCTGGCGCCCGCCGTAGAGGCTCAGCATGACCGAGGCGCTGGCGCCTTCCCGGTCACGCACGAAAGCGGTCTGCTTCGGCATGGCGAGATGCACGCGGGCCTCCTGCACCGAACGCACGTTGCGGATGGTGCGGGCCAGCTCGGTCTCCAGCGCATGCTGATAGCGGGCGTTCTCCATGAATTGGCTGACGCCGAAACCCTGGGGCTCCTTGATCATCTCCAGGCCCATGCCGGTGCCTTCCGGCAGTCCGTTCGCCGCCAGCTCCAGGCGTGCGTCGTGTACCCGCGCGTCCGGCACCATGACCGCGCCGGTGCCGGCATCCAGCCGGTAATCAATACCGGCGGTGCGCAGGGCCTCGACCACCTGGCTCCGGTCCCGCTCGGCCAGGTCGCCGTACAACTGGGTGTAGGCCGGCGACTGCGACCACAGGAACAGGGCGATACCGATGGCGACACTGCCCGCGACGCCCACCAGCAGCAGGACCTGGCGCACGGCCGGTATGCGCATCACGCCCGCGAAGTCCAGGCTGGACGCCGCGGCGAAGCGATTCTCGATCGGGGGACTATTTTCCATAGGGCTTTACCGTCAAAAACACCGTCAACCTCACACCGGCATGTTCATGATGTCCTGGTAGGCGCTGACCAGCTTGTTGCGGACTTCGGTCACCGCCTGGAAGGCGAGCCCCGATTTCTGCCGCGCCAGCATGACGTCCACCAGACTCGTATTCGGATCGCCGGCCTCGAAGCGCGCCGCGAGGTCGCCGGAGGTCTGCTGCGCCTCGTTGACCGCCTTCAGGGTGTTCTCGAGGACGTTGCCGAACTCGGCGCGGCCGCCCGGCGGCGGCTGCGCGGACTCGGGCTGCAGTCCGGGGCTCATCGCACGGATCTGTTCCAGCAGTTGTTCGGGTCGGATCGTATTCATGGCTCTCTACCTGTGACTGTCGCGACGGCCGCGCTCAGGCGACCTCCCGGTTTCCATTGCCGCCGGGGACGTCGACCCCGGCCTCACGCATCTTCGCCAGCTTGTAGCGCAGGGTCCGCGCGCTGATGCCCAGGCGCTCGGCAGCGAACTTGCGGCTGCCGTCGCCCTCGCGCAGCGCCTCCAGGATGAGCTGCTGCTCGCGGTGCCAGAGATCGTCCTGCAGATCCCCGTCGGCAGCACCGCCGGGTGCGCCGATGTGCCCGCCGTCCTCGAAGATCAGGTCGTCCGCGTCGAGGGTGTCGGCCGCCGTCATGATCAGGGTGCGCTGCACCAGGTTCTCCAGTTCGCGCACGTTGCCGGGCCAGTGGTGGCTCGCCAGCTTCTGTTCGGCCGCCTGCGTCAGCGCGGGCACGGCACGCGTGCCGCCTGCGTAGTGGTCGAGTGCGTTCACCACCAGCGGCAGGATGTCGCCCCGGCGCTCACGCAGCGGGGGGATATTCAGCGGGAAGACGTTCAGGCGATAGAAGAGGTCCTCGCGGAAGCGTCCCTCCCGGACCTGGGAGCGCAGATCCCGGTTGGTGGTCGCCAGCACCCGCACGTCCAGCGGGATGGTGCGCCGGCCGCCGATCCGCTCGACCTCGCGTTCCTGCAGCACGCGCAGCAGCTTCGCCTGCAGGCCCAGAGCCATCTCGGAGATCTCGTCCAGCAGCAGCGTGCCGCCCTGGGCCTGCTCGAACTTGCCCGGGCTGGCGCTGGTGGCGCCGGTGAAAGCGCCCTTCTCGTGGCCGAACAGGACCGCCTCCAGCATGTTCTCGGGGATCGCCGCGCAGTTGATGGCGACGAAAGGCGCACCCGCCCGGGGCGAGCAGCCGTGGATATAGCGGGCGAAGACTTCCTTGCCCGTGCCGCTCTCGCCGCTGATGGTCACCGTGGCCTCGCTGGCGGCGACGCGCTCGGCGACCTTCAGCAGCACACGCGTCGTCGGGTCGCCGGCCACCGGTCCGTTGCTGCCCGGCGTCGGGCGCAGGTGGCGGCCTACCGTCTCGACCAGTTCCCGCGCCTCGAACGGCTTCACCATGTAGTAGGCCGCGCCGAGGCGCATGGCCTCGACCGCCTTCTCGATGGTGCCGTAGGCCGTCATCAGCACCACGGGCAGACTGGCGTGACGGCGCCTTAGCGCCTCCAGCAACGCCACCCCGTCCATCGGTTCCATCTGGACGTCGCTGACGACCAGATCGACGGACTCGCGCTCGACCAGCGTGAGCGCGCTTTCGCCGCAATCGGCCGTGACGACGTCGTGGCCGGCCGCCTCCAGCGTCGCGGTCAGCGCCTCGCGCAGATCGGCATCGTCCTCGACGATCATTACACGGGTCACGCGGCTTTCGCTCATGGGTTGCTCCTGAACTCGGTGTGGCAACGTGTGCCGGCCGCGGCCGCCTCGCCCGCCCGGGCGAAGGCCGTGCGGCTCGCGAGCGGCGGCTGCCCTGGTGCGGCGGGCAGGCGCAGCAGGAAAGTGGCGCCGTCGCCGTGACTCTCCACCGAGACGCTGCCGCCGTGGGCGCCGGCGACCGACCGCACGACCGCCAGGCCGAGCCCGGTGCCCTGACGGCGGGTGGTGAAGAACGGCTCGAAGATCCGCTCCCTCAGCCCCTCGTCGACGCCGGGCCCGTTGTCCGTCACGGTGAGCCAGATCTCGCCGGCGTCCGTGCGCGCAGCGCCGAGTTCCACCCGTGCCGTATCGCCCGCCATCTGCAGGGCGTTCTGCACCAGGTTGGTGAGCGCGCCCGCCAGCGCAGGACGATTGCCGCTCATCGTCAGGCCCGGCTCGGCCATCACCACGGCTACCGCGGCATCGCCGGGCGCACCCGGCAAATCGGGCGCGGCGGCTTCGGCCACGTCCTCCAGCAGCCTGGCCACCGGGAATCGCTCTGCCGTGCCGCGGCCGCCGCCGGCGAACACGACCATGTCATTGATCATCTGCTCGAGTTCGCGCAGCTTGGCGATGGCGCGGCCGGCGAACCGGCGCGTCAGCGCGGGCTCGGTGGCGCCCTGCTCGATCTGGGAGACATACAGCAGCGCCGAGGCCAGCGGCGTGCGGATCTGGTGCGCCAGCCGCGCGGTCATCTCGCCCATGCACGAGAGCCGGCTCTGGCGCTCGGCCGTCTCCTGCAGCCGACGGGTTTCGGTCACGTCGGTGAGCAGCAGTATCTCGCCCGGCTCCGGGCCGAGCGCGCGGCGCGACAGCGCCAGCCAGCGTCCGTCGGGCAGCCGCAGCTCGCCGGCCGAATCGCGCACGGCGCCGAATTCCCTGTGGACGACCTCGGCCCAGGTGAGGCCGATCAGGGGCCGGCCCAGCACTTCGACCGCACGGCTGTTGCACTCGACGATGATGCCGTCGCCGTCCAGCACGATCACCGCGCCCGGCAGCGACTCGAGCAACAGGGCCAGCCGGTTGCCCAGACGCTCCTTCTCCAGCAGCTGCTCCATGCGCTGGGAGCGCGCCTCGGCGAGCTGCCGGTTCAGCGTCAGTACCTCGCGCTGCAGGGCGGCGTAGACCGCCTCGAGACCGGTGCGGCGCGCATCCGCGGCTGCACCCGTCTCCGGTCCGGCACTGGCTTTCGCTTCACTCGTCAATCGGCTGCTCCGTCTTGTTCGCCTTGCGTACCCGACCGTTCCGTAACCCGGGCCCGTCGCACCCTGCCGGAACTTTGGCGGAGCCTTGCATCCGCCGGTCCCGGGACAGGGTCCGGTCCTATCCAAGCAAGTCTTATGCCAACTTGGATTGCTTGCTAAAACAGCGGGTTATGCGAACGCGGCCGGTCGGCCGGCGTCAATTTCCCGACAGGGCGTCGGTATTCAGGCCGTGCTTGCGCAGTTTCTCGACGAGTGTCGTGCGCTGCATGTTCAGCCGGCGCGCGGCTTCCGCCACGGTGCCGCCGGCCTCGCGCATGGCGCGGCTGATCAGCCGGATCTCGATATCGGCCAGGTAGGAACGCAGATCGAGGCCGTCGGCCGGCAGGTCCGGCGACGTCGCGGTTCCCGCGCCGCCTGAAGTCCTTGCCTGCCGGTACTTCTCCGGCAGGTCCTTCAGCCCGATCACACCGGAGGGATGCAGGATGGCGAGCCGCTCGACCAGATTGCCCAGCTCGCGGACGTTGCCCGGCCACGCATAGACGGACAGCGCCTCCATCGCCTCCGTCGTCAGCCGGAAGCCGTCGCCGCCTTCCGGGGACCGGGCGACCATGAGTTCGTCGAGCAGCGACGGCAGGTCGTCCGCCCGCTTCCTGAGCGGCGGCATCTCGATGGGGAAGACGTTGATGCGGTAATAGAGATCCTCGCGGAACTCGCCCGCCGCGATGGCGGCCCGCAGGTCCTGATGGGTGGCGCAGATGATCCGGCAGCGGCATTGCAGCGAGTCGGCGCCTCCCACCCGCTCGAAGCGGCGCTCCTGCAGCACCCGCAGGAGTTTCACCTGCATGGCCAGGCTCATGTCGCCGATCTCGTCCAGGAACAGCGTGCCTGCGCCGGCCAGCTCGAAACGGCCGGGTCGGGACTTCACGGCGCCGGTGAAAGCGCCCTTCTCGTGGCCGAAGAGCTCGCTCTCCAGCAGCTCCGGCGGGATCGCCCCGCAATTGACCGGGACGAAGGGCTCGTCCCGCCGCGGCGAGAGGTCGTGGACGGTCCGCGCCACCAGCTCCTTGCCCGTCCCGGACTCGCCGGTGACCAGTACGCTGGTATCGAAATCCGCCACCTGCTCGATCGCGTGGCGGACGGCCTGGATGTCGGCGGAACTGCCGGTCAGGCGCTGGCGCCGTTCGCCGTCGCCGTAGCGCCGTGCCCGCTGCAGGAGACGATTGAGTTCGGAGCGGCGCATGCTGGCGGCCAGCGGCCAGGCCGGATGGCCCGTGAGCTCCGCCGGCGGCTCGCCGTCCGCACCGTCGTTCAGAACGAGGAAGGGAATCTTGCGCCGGGCGGCGAGAAGCGAGCGGATCAGGGCCAGCAGACCGGTGTCGTCACCGGCCTCGCCGAGCAATACCGCGCTCCAGTCGTCGCCGGATGCGGTCGTCCGGTCGGCTGCCACCGCCTCACAGCCCAGGTACTCGAGCCGGGTCAGCAGAGACTCGCGGCGCTCCGCGTCCTGCTCGACCACCAGTATGCGACCGACCGTATTCTCGCTCTCGTTGTCGCTCACGCCCTGAATGGCTCCTCGGTTGCGCACGCGGGATGATACAGGGTCGACAGGGTAATGGTGCCACCGCCGCCGACGTCGTGACGCCGGTCACAGTTCGGCGGCTTATGTGAAATCAGGCCTTGGTGGGGTGCAGCGAGTTGACCGACCTGGCCGGATTGGCCGAATTGGCCGAATTGGCAATCGTGCGACGGCTCTGACGGTTCTGACCGCCGTAGGCATGCACGGCCTTGCGGCCGTCGTCGAGCTGACGCAGCTCCGCCGCGACGGCGTCGCGGGCCTTGCGGGCCATAGCCAGGATCTCGCCGTCCTGCTCCAGCAGCCGCCGCAGGTCGTCCGCATGATCCGGCGCGTGCGGCCGGGCGAGGAGTTCGCGCACCAGACCGTCGCGCGCGGTCAATGCCGCCTCCACGGCCTCCCAGTCGCCCTGCCCCGCACTGCGGCGCATGTCGCCGGAGAGTGACTCGATCTCGGCTAGCGCTCGCGTCACACAGCGCTCCCGGCGGTGGTGGCGCCGGCCGGCCTGGCCACCTGGTCTGCCGCCTGGTCGGCC
>CAYQZN010000150.1:0-6572 GCA_964421805.1 uncultured Woeseiaceae bacterium | reverse complement strand
CGCCTCGGCAGGCGCCTCGCGCCCGGTTACGTCTCCGAACTGTCCCTCGGTCTCGCCGGCTGGATGGGCGACGTGGGCGCCGCGCTCGGCGAGGGGTTCCTGTTGCTCGCCGATTACGGCTTCAGCGAGTCGGAGTATTACGCGCCGGAGCGCAGCGGCGGCACCTTCCGCTGCCACTACCGGCATCGCGCCCACGAGGACGCCCTGCTCTGGCCGGGCCTGCAGGATCTGACGGCCTGGGTCGATTTCACGGCCCTGGCAGAGGCGGGACTGGCTGCCGGCCTGGACCTGGTCGGTTATACGACCCAGGCTCACTTCCTGATTGCGGCGGGACTGGAGGCCGAACTGGCCGAACTGGCCGGGCCGGACACGCTCGACGAGCGGCAGCGGCTGTCGTTGTCTGCCGAGGTCAAAACCCTTACGCTCCCCGGCGAGATGGGCGAGGCATTCAGATTCATGGGCTTTAGCCGGGCGGCGGACCCGCATCCGTTGCAACCCTTGCAACCCTTGCCACCGTTGCGGCCGAGGGGCTTCGCCCTGAGCGATCTCAGGCGCACCCTGTGAGCGTGTTGCCGAGTCCACTGCCGTGACCTGGTGGCAGTCGGTCGTCCTCGCCCTGCTGCAGGGGCTGACCGAATTCCTCCCCATCTCCAGTTCGGGTCATCTGGTGCTGGTGCCGGTGCTCGCCGGCTGGCAGGACCAGGGTCTCGCCTTCGACGTGGCCGTGCACTTCGGCACGCTGGCCGCCGTGCTGATCTACTTTCGCCGCGACCTGCTGGCGATGGCCGGCGGGTGGTTCCGCCAGGTCGGCGGGGGCGGCCCGTCGCCGGAATCGCGGCTGGCGTGGGCGGTGATCGTGGGCACCCTGCCGCTGGGCCTGGTGGGCTTCGTGGGCCACGACTGGATCGAGGCGAACCTGCGCTCGGCTCTCGTCATCGCGGCGGCCACGGGCGGCTTCGGCGTCGCACTGTGGCTCGCCGATGCCTTCGGCGCCCAGCGCCGCTCGGAAGACTCCCTGCGACTCGGCGATGCCCTGCTGGTCGGACTGGCGCAGGTGCTCGCGCTCATACCCGGGACCTCGCGCTCGGGTATCACGATGACCGCGGCGATGGCGCTGGGACTGACCCGCAGCGCGGCGGCGCGGTTCTCTTTCCTGTTGTCGGTGCCCGCCATCCTGGCGGCGACCGGTCTGGAGACCTGGAATCTGATCGAGTCGACCGACCCGGTCCGCTGGGACATTCTGGCCGGCGCCACCGCCATCTCCGCCGTGACTGCTTATCTCGCGATAAGGCTGTTCCTCGGCTTCATCGAGCGCATCGGCATGTGGCCGTTCGCCGTATACCGGCTGGTGCTGGCTGCCGTGATCCTCTGGCTGGTGGTCTAGAGACCGTCGGTCGTCCGGAGAGCGTCGGCGTGCGCTAGCCGGCGTCGCGGGGGAGCGCCCCGCGCAGGGCGTCGATACGCGCTTCCCGGATGGCCCGGCCGATGGCGGGTCCCTCGAGATTCTGGCCGGCCACGTCGTCGGCCGAGACTGCGGCGGCGACCTGCCGGGCCCGGCGCAGCCGGTCTGCCTGCGGGTAAGGACGGTCCTCGAGGCCGGTGCGGCCGCGGGCGTCGGCCTCGCAGGCGAGCAGGAACTCCTCGAAACGTTCCGGCCGGCGGAAGGCATCCGCGGCCTCCAGCAGTTTCATCACCGTCGACGGCCTGAGCTCCGTCGCGCGGTGGCACAGCCCGTGATACTCGGCCACCAGCAGGGCCAGGTCGCGGCATGCCTTCGGGACCGGCAGGCGCTCGCACAGGCGGCCGAGCAGGCGCACGCTGCGCCGCTCGTGCCCGCGGTGACGCGGCCATTCGGCTTCGGGTGTCTCGCCCTTGCCCAGGTCGTGGGTGAGGGCGGCGAAGCGCACCGCCAGTGACGGCGACAACCGGGTGGCCTGCTCCAGCACCAGCAGCGTATGCAGGCCGGTGTCGACCTCGGGATGCCATTCCTCCGGTTGCGGCACGCCGAACAGCACGTCCAGCTCCGGGAACAGCACGGCCAGGGCGCCGCAGACGTAGAGGATCTGGAAGTAGACGGCCGGCCGGGGTCCCTCGAGCGCGTTGGCCGTCTCCTGCCAGACCCGTTCGGGGGTGAGATGCTCCAGTTCGCCGGACTGGGCGAGTTCTGCCATCAGGCCGAGGGTTTCGCCGGCGAGGGTGAAGCCCAGATCGGAGAAGCGGGCGGTGAAGCGCGCCGCGCGCAGGACCCGCAGCGGGTCTTCGGAGAACGCCGGGGAGACGTGCCGGAGTATGCGCTCCTCCAGATCGCGGCGGCCGCCGTAGGGGTCGACGATCGTGCCGTCCGGCGCCTCGGCCATGGCATTGACGGTGAGATCGCGGCGACGCAGATCGTCCTCCAGCGTCACGTCAGGCGAAGTGTCGAACTCGAAGCCGTGGTAGCCGTGGCCGGATTTGCGCTCGGCGCGGGCCAGCGCATACTCCTCGCCCGTCTCCGGGTGCAGGAATACCGGGAAGTCCTTGCCGACCTGGCGATAACCCCGCTCGATCATTGCGGCCGGCGCGGCGCCGACGACGACCCAGTCCCGCTCCCTGACCGGCAGGCCGAGCAGGCGGTCACGCACCGCCCCGCCGACGAGGTAGACTTCCATCGGCGCATTCTAACGTGAAGACACGAATGGTCCGCAAATCCCTCATCCGTACGGCCATGGCGGCGCTCGCCATCGTCGTGCTCGCGACAGGCCTCGGCGGCTGCTACTACCTGCAGGCCGCCCGCGGGCAGATGGAGATCGTGCGCAAGCGCACGCCCATCGTCGAGGTGGTGGCGGATCCGGCGACCGCACCCTCGCTGCGCCGGAGCCTGGAGCTGGTGCGCTCGGCGCGGGAGTTCGGTGTGACCGAGCTCGGCCTGCCCGACAACGGCAGCTATCGCAGCTACGCCGATCTGGGACGTGATTTCGTCGTCTGGAATGTGTTCGCGGCGCCGGAATTCTCGCTGGAGCCCAAGCGCTGGTGTTTCCCCGTGGCCGGCTGTGTCGCCTACCGGGGTTACTTCCACCGGGATGCGGCCGAGGCGGAGGCGGCGCGGCTGGCCGCGGAGGGCTACGACACGCATGTGGCCGGCGTGGCCGCCTATTCAACGCTGGGCCGCTTCGAGGATCCCGTGCTGAATACGATGATGGGCTGGTCGGACCTGCGGCTGGTCGAGACCCTGTTCCACGAACTCGCTCACCAGCGCCTGTACGTCCAGGACGACACCGAGTTCAACGAGTCGTTCGCCACGGTGGTGGGCCGCGTGGGCGTTCGCCGCTGGCTGCAGTCGCGCGGTGACGCGGAGGGCCTCGCGACGCTGGAGCGGCGGGTGGCGTGGCTGCGCGACTGGATGGCGGAGGTGGAGGCGCTGCGCAGCCGTCTGGCAGCACTTTACGCGAGCGGGCGACCGCCGGCCGGAATGCGGGCGGAGAAGGCCCGTCTGTTCGACGAACTCGCACGCTCGCCCATTGCTCCCCGGCAGGTGCCGAACGACAACGCGGCGCTGGTGCCCGCGATGGCCTACCACGGCCTGGTGCCCGAATTCACGGGGATGCTGGCGGCCTGCGACGGCGACCTCGGCTGTTTCTACGAACGGGCCGCCGCGCTGGCGGAGCTGGAACCGGGGGCGCGGCGCGAGCGCCTGGCGGCCGGTCGGCCTAGCGCTGAGTGATGCGTCCGGCTTCGCGCCGGTAGCGGGAATAACGCGCGTTGCGCCCAGCCTTGCCGATGTACAGGGGCATGCCCGTCTCTAGGGAGCGGGGGCGGATGCCGAAGTGTTCGAAGCCGTCGCTGTCGCAGACGCTGGGCACCGTCAGGGACAGGTAATTGTCCCAGGACAGCGGTTTGCCCGGCACGTACTCGAAGATGCGGGCCTGCAGCCGCGACGCCCATTCCGGCAGGCCGATGATCAGGCGGCGGATCTCCAGCGTGGCGCAGATGAGCTCGACGAGTTCGCGCAGCGTGTAGCTCCTGGGGCCGCAGAGTTCGAAGCGCCGCGACGCGGTCTCCGCGTCGTCCAGCGAGAGGGCGAAGGCCTCGGCCACGTCGTCCACCGAGACCGGCGCGAAGCGCGAGTCCGGCATGGCCAGCGGCAGCACGGGCAGGAATTTCAGCAGGCCGGCGAAGCGGTTCACGAAGCCGTCGTCCGGCCCGAAGATCACCGAGGGCTGGAAAATGGTCCAGGCCAGCGCGTCGCCGCTGTCGCGCTCGATGATCTGCTCGGCCTCGCCCTTCGTGCGCAGGTAGTGACTCGGGCCGGCCGGGCTGGCTTTCAGCGCGCTCATCTGCAGCAGGCGTCCGACGCCGGCCGCCCGGCAGGCGGCCACCACCTTGCGGGTGAGTTCCCGATGCGCGGCGTCGAAGCCGCGGCCGCTGTGGCCCGATTCGTTCAGGATTCCCACCAGGTTGATCACCGTGTCCTGGCCCTGGAACAGCCGCTCCAGTGCGGCCGGGTCGTGCACGTCGGCGGCGACCAGAGTAACCGTGGGCAGCACCTTCAGGTGGCGGCCGTTCTCCACGTTGCGGGTGGGCACCAGGATGCGGTGTTGCTCCGCCGCGAGACGCTCGACGATCTCGGTACCGACGAAGCCGGTGCCGCCCAGTACGCAGATGCTGTGTGTCATGGCGTGCTTTCCTCGGCCTGCGCCAGCGCCAGCCGCTCACCCGGCGGCGGGACCGGCGGATGCAGCGCGGAGAGCCGGAGCTCGCGGCCGGTGAGGCGCCAGCTGAAAATGCTGTCCGCCGTGAGGACGCGCTTGACGTAACTGCGGGTCTCGGCGAATGGGATGGTCTCGATCCATATGTCGGCGGGCAGCGACCGGGCTTCCGGCAGCCAGCGCTCGACGCGGTGCGGTCCGGCGTTATAAGCCGCGGTGGCCAGCACCGGATTAGCGCCGAACCGCTCGTAGACTTCGGCCAGGTAGCGCGTGCCGAGCTGGATGTTGGCCGGCGGGTCGATCAGCGTGGCATAGCCGCGCCAGCGCAATCGCGCGCGCTCTGCCGTGCCGCGCCCCGTGGCCGGCATGAGCTGCATCACGCCGATGGCGCCGGCGGAGGAACGGATGTCCGCCATGAACAGGCTCTCGCTGCGGGCGATGCCGTAGGCCCAGGCTTCCCGGATGTCGGCGGCCGCAGCGTGGGTCTCGAAGTCCGTCTTCCACGGCAGCGGATAGCGCAGCCCGAGGTCGTCGTAATGGCCGGCTTTCGCGGCGGTGGCGATCGCCCGGGAGTGCCAGCCCCAGCGGTGCGCGAGCAGCGCAGCCTGGATCAGTCGAGGGCTGTCGAGTCCGGCGACGGCCTCGTTCCACTCGCTGCGTCCCCGACTCTCCAGGCCGACCCGGAAGAGTTCGCCGGCCCGGCGGATGGCCGGGTCGCGCGCCAGAGCCGCGAGCGTCTCCTCGTCGGCCGGCAGCGGCGCATGGCCGAAGGCGTAGGGCAGGTCCAGCGCATCGGCGGCCAGGAAGCCGTGATAACTGCGCTCTGCGGCGAGTGCGCGCCACAGGGTCTCGGCAGCGGCCCGCTCGCCCGTGGCCGCCAGCGCCCGGGCGCGCCAGTAGCGCCAGACGTCCTCGCCGGCCATCTCCGACGGCATCGCCTCGATGGCGGCCAGCACGTCCGGCCAGTCTTCGCGGCGGAGCGCGTCCCGGGTGCGCCAGGCGAGCACGTCGGCGGCAGCCAGGTGGGCGGGGATCGCCTTCAGAAGACCGGGCGCTGCGTGCTCGCGGCGCAGGGCGGCGCGGATGGCGATGTAGCCGGTCACCTCCCAGCGCTGCCGGCCGGACACGCCCAGCTGCGGCGCCAGCCGGCGCCAGAGTTCGGCGGCATAGGCGGGATCGCGGCGCGCGAGTGCCTCGACGCCCCAGAGGGCACGCGCCCGGACGGTCTCGTCGGCAGCGGCCGGGTCCAGCCGCACGAGTTGCGCGGCGGGATCGTTCTGCATGGCGATCCAGGCCGCCGCTTGCCGCTGCGCGTCGTCGTCCAGCTCCCGTGCCAGATAGCGCGCGAGCCGGAACTCCCGGGCGTCGATGGCGAGTGCGAACCGCTGCCGGTGGCGTTCGGCGTCCAGCAGGCCCTGAGCGCGCATGGCCTCGAACACGGGATCGCATTCCCGCGGCTGGCTGCGGCCGGCGAGCCAGAGCCGCCGGACGTCGTTCTCTGTGTAGCGATGGCCGGGTTCGGTGAGCCGGCGGGCCCGTGCCGCGGTGCAGTCGAGTGCGGTGATGCCCGCGTCCGCATAGCGCTCGCCATACAGCGTCAGGAAACGTCGCCAGTCGCCGCGCCGCGCCAGCTCGTGGATCCAGCGATCGGCGAGCCGTCGGGCGGGCGGCAGGTGCGCATGTTCGCGCAGGAAAGCCTCCACGGCCGCCGCATCGGCACGGCGCAGCGTCGCCTGCAGCCAGGCCGCGCGCAGGTCGGGCCAGAGCGGATAGTCGCGCAGCTCGGCGGCGGCCGCTTCCGCTGCCGCCCATTCGCCTTCGCGGGCCTCGGCATAGGCGGCGGCGAACAGCTCCCGGCGCGCTTCGATATCGTCCATGCCGTCGATG
>CAYQZN010000149.1:0-6592 GCA_964421805.1 uncultured Woeseiaceae bacterium | reverse complement strand
TGTTGGCCACCATCTCCTTCAGCTCGGGATACTTGCCGAAGAAGTGCTCGCGGGTATAGGCGCCGCCCTTGTTCTTGTAGGCCTGGTATTCGCCGTCGACCGTCTCGTCCATGACCCGGCGAAGCAGGCCGTCGGTGTCCTTGGCCAGCAGGGGATCCCAACGCGAACCCCAGATCACCTTGATCACGTCCCAGCCGGCGCCGCCGAACGCCGCCTCGAGCTCCTGGATGATCTTGCCGTTGCCGCGCACGGGTCCGTCGAGGCGCTGCAGGTTGCAGTTGATGACGAAAATGAGGTTGTCCAGCCCCTCGCGCACGGCCATCGTGATGGCACCCATGGCCTCCGGCTCGTCCATCTCGCCGTCGCCGAGAAAGCACCACACCTTGCGGTCGTTCTCGGGGATCAGGCCGCGGTGCTCGAGGTAACGCATGAAGCGGGCCTGGTACAGCGCCATCATCGGACCGAGGCCCATGGACACCGTGGGGAACTGCCAGAACTCCGGCATGAGCCAGGGGTGCGGGTAAGACGACAAGCCGCCGCCGCCCACCTCCATGCGGAAGCGCTGAAGCTGCGCGCCGGTGAGCCGTCCTTCGAGATAGGCGCGCGAGTAGATACCCGGCGCGGAATGGCCCTGGATGAAGACCAGGTCGCCGCCGTTCTGCTCCGAGGGCGCACGCCAGAAGTGATTGAAGCCCACCTCGTAGAGCGTGGCGGAGGACGCGTAGGAGGCGATGTGGCCGCCGTATTCACTGCTGGCCCGGTTCGCCAGCACCACCATGGCCATCGCGTTCCAGCGGATATACGCCTCGATGCGCCGTTCGAGGGAACGGTCGCCCGGGTACTCCGGCTGCTGGCCCGGCGAGATGCTGTTCAGGTACGCGGTATTCGGGCTGTAGGGCAGATAAGCACCGGAGCGGCGTGCGAAGTCGATCATCCGGTTCAGCAGGAAATGGGCTCGCTCGGGGCCGTGGACCTTCAGTACCGAGTCGATGGACTCGAGCCATTCCCGGGTCTCTGTCGGGTCGGTATCGTCGAAAGGACTGTTTGCACTCATGCCTGATGCCGTTTCTTGCCTGATGCCATTAGTCGGCCGCCGCCGCGGCCGTGATGAATTGGCGAAGGTCACCTGCTAGGATGGCGCTTCTTCGTCGCCCCGCTCCGCCCGCCAGAGGTTGGGGGCGTATGTTCGACCTTTGCCGCAGACAGGTCAAGGCGCCCCCGGAGGAACCTCGAATGGCCACAGTGCTGCCGCCGGACTCTTCGATACGTATCGTCCAGTCGACGAAGAAGCCGCTGCTGAAGGACTACGAGAATCTCGACCAGCTGCTGGTGTTGCTGCCGAGCGGTGCGGGCGAGAGCGACTGGTCCGCCGTGCCGAGGGGCGCCCGGCTGAGCAGGATCGCCGGCAGGCGCGATGCGTCCGAGGTGCCGCTGGTCACGAGCCGCCTGGACAACAAGGCGCAGACCACCGTACTGGTGGCCATGGTACCGGCCGAGGCGAGCACGTTCGAACGCGGCACGGCCGCCCGCCGGCTCGCGGCAGCCGCGCTGGCCGAAGATCCGTCCCGGATCGCGGTGCTCGTGACCGGCTTCCCGGAAGAATCCGCCGCTGCCGTCGTGCGTGACCAGCTGCTGGCACTGCTACTGGCCGCCTTCCGCCTGCCGGTCTTCCGGCAGAAGGCGCCCAAGCCGCGGCGGCTCTCCACCGTCAGGCTGGTGGGCCTGGCCGAACGGATCGACGCCGACCGGGTGCAGGCCGAAGCCGCGGGCAACAACCTGGCCCGCTGGCTGACCGCGCTGCCGCCGAACGTGGGTGACGCCCGGGGTCTCCGGGTCGCCGCAGCGGAGCTCGCCGAGCGGCATGGCTGGCACTACGAGTTCCTGGACACGACTCAACTGGAGGATCGGGGAGCCGGCGCGTTCCTGGCCGTCGCCCGCGGCAACGACAACGACGACGCGGGCATCGTCCGCCTCTCCTGGCGACCGGAGGACGCCGGTGACGCCCCCGCCGTCGCCCTGGTCGGCAAGGGCATCGTATTCGATACCGGCGGCACCAACCTGAAGCCCGCCGCCGGCATGCTGGACATGCACGGGGACATGCAGGGTGCCGCGGTTGCCCTCGGCAGCCTGCTAGCCCTGACGCTGCTGCAGGCGCCGTTCGCCGTCGACTGCTGGCTGGCGCTGACCGAAAACCGGACGGGCCCCCGGGCTTACAAACAGCAGGACGTCGTTACGGCCCTGAACGGCAAGACGATACAGGTGATGCATACGGACGCCGAAGGCAGGATGGTGCTCGCCGACACGCTGGCCCTGGCCGGCGAGGCCGGAGCGGAGACGATCATCGATTACGCCACGCTTACCGGGACCTGCATCAGCGCCCTGACCACCCGCTACAGCGGCGTATTCACGAACCGCCCGCCCCTGCATCCCCTGCTGAAGCGCGCCGGCGAGGAGAGTGGCGAGCGGGTCTGGCCGTTCCCGGTCACCGACGAGTTCCGCGACGAGCTGAAGAGCGACGTAGCGGACCTGAAGCAGTGCCTGCCGGCGGGCGCCGGCGACCACATCATGGCCGCGGCCCTGCTACGCGAATTCGTGCCCCGGCACAGTACCTGGATCCACATCGACCTCAGTGCCTCCAGCCACGAGGGCGGGCTGGGCCATACGCCCACGAAGGTCACCGGCTTCGGCGTCCGCTACACCCTCAGCCTGCTGCTGGATCTGGCCGAGAGGCCCGGCCGGCCCGTCGCCTGACCGCATGGGAAAAACGAAAGCACACAGCGAGCCGGCACCGATCGCCAACCGCTTCCGCGGCTTCCTGCCCGTCGTGGTCGACGTCGAAACGGGCGGCTTCAATGCCGACACGGACGCGCTGCTGGAGATTGCCGCCGTGCTGCTGGAGATGGACGAGGCCGGCCGCATGGAGCGCCGCGAGACTCACCGTTATCACGTGAAGCCCTTCGACGGCGCCAACCTGGAGGCGGCCTCGCTGGCTGTCAACGGCATCGATCCCTGGCACCCGCTGCGCCCGGCCATCGACGAACGCGACGCCCTGCAGCGGGTGTTCCGGGAAGTGCGGCGTGCCATCCGCGAGACCGGCTGCACACGGGCCGTGCTGGTGGGCCACAACGCTTTCTTCGACCTGAGCTTCCTGAATTCCGCGGTGCGGCGCACGGGCCTGAAGCGCAACCCGTTCCACCCGTTCTCCAGCTTCGACACGGCGACGCTGGGCGGTGTGGTCTTCGGACAGACGGTGCTGGCGCGCGCGGTCACTGCGGCGGGGCTGGACTGGGACGAATCCCGGGCCCATTCCGCGGCCTACGACGCGGAACGGACAGCCGATCTCTTCTGCGAGATCGTCAACCGGGTGCAGGGCGTATACCGGGAGGCGCTGGCCGGCGGCTGAGCGCCGCCGCCCTCAGGCGGCGACGTCGTCGAGCATCTGCTTCAGCTCGCCGGAGTGATACATCTCCACGGCAATATCCGAGCCGCCGATGAGTTCGCCGCGGATGTAGAGCTGAGGGTAGGTCGGCCAGTTCGAGTAGCTCTTCAGCGCCTCGCGCAGTTCCGGATCCTCAAGAATGTTCACGTAGGCGAATTCCTTGCCGCAGGCCTTCAGTGCTGCCACCGACTGCGCCGAGAAACCGCACTGCGGGAAGTCCGGCGTCCCTTTCATGTACAGCAGGATCGGGTTGTCGCCGATCTGCTGCTTGATTCTTTCGATTACGTCCATTTCCCCTCTACCTCCTTTGCTGTCGTTCAATTGCCCTTGCGGACTTCCTAACGGCGCGCCTGCACGGCGAGGCGGTTGTCCACCCCCATGACTCCCGGAACGGCCGCGGCCAGCCGGCCCGCCCTGTCCCGCTCGGCGAAACTCGTCACCCGGCCGCTCAGCGTCACTCGCCCTGCGGCCGTCGTCACGTCGATGGCCGTCGCCTCCACCGACGTATCGGCCACCAGTCTGGAACGCACCGCGGCGGTGACTTCGGCGTCGCCGCTCGATCGTGTGTGTGCATCCGGACCGGCCGCGGTACTGGTGCTGGTATCCGTCGCTCGCTCGGTCGCGGTGTCCGCCTGGCCAGCCCCCTGGCCGTCGCCGATCAGCATGGCCGTGCAGCCGGTCAGGCCGAGGCAGACCAACAGGAGCGGGAGCAGAAGGGTGGCGGAGCGTCCGGCGTTCATGGGGATCTCAGGGACCGGCCCTCCGCATTGCGGCGCGGCCGGGCAGCGCTTCCACGACGCGCCATTGCTCCTCCGGGCTGAGCGTGGCCCAGGCGCCGATCTCGTCGAGGGTGCGCAGACAGCCCGTGCAGACGTCCCGTTCGTCCAGCGTGCAGATGTTCACGCAGGGCGAGGCCGGGCGTCTCGGCGGCGGCTTGTTCATCACTGTCTGGTCCAATCCTGGCGGCTGCCGGTCACTATGCATTTATAGTGGATTATACGTATGTTGACGCTTGTGACCAGAGACGCTCTGGCGTATCGTCCCGGCGCGGCGCGGAGGCAGTGGGAATGCAGGAAGACAGGCTCTCGGCATACATCCGGGCGAGCGTGGACGCCGCCCTCGCGGAGGACGTCGGCGGCGGCGACGTGACGGCGGCGCTGATCGGCGCGGAGGCCCGCTCCCGCGCCACGGTGGTCTGCCGCGAGGACGCGATACTGTGCGGCCGCGCCTGGTTCGACCGGGTCTTCGCCGTGCTGGACGAGACTATCCGCATCGAATGGCGGGCCGGCGACGGCGACCGGCTGGCGCCGGGCGAGACGATCTGTTCACTGGAGGGGCCCGCCCGGCCGATCCTGACCGGCGAGCGCACGGCCCTGAATTTCCTGCAGACCCTCTCCGGGACCGCCACGGCCGCCGCCCGCTACGCGGCCGCCGTGGCCCACACCGGCTGCCGCATACTCGATACCCGCAAGACCCTCCCGGGCCTGAGGCTCGCCCAGAAGTACGCCGTGCGCTGCGGCGGCGCGGTCAACCACCGCATCGGGCTGTTCGATGCCGTGCTCATCAAGGAAAACCACATCATCGCGTGCGGCGGCATCGCGGCAGCCGTCTCGCGGGCACGCGTCGGCAACCCGGCGCTGCCGGTCGAGGTGGAAGTCGAGAGTCTCGACGAGCTGCGCGAGGCGCTGGCCGCCGGGGCCGACCGCCTGCTGCTGGACAACTTCCCGCTCGATATCCTGCGCGAGGCCGTGCGCATCACCCGCGACGGCGCCACGGGCGCCACTCTGGAAGCATCGGGCGGGCTCGAGATGGACGATATGGCGGCCGTCGCGGAGACCGGCGTGGACTTCATTTCGGTGGGCGCGCTCACCAAGCACCTGCGCGCCGTGGATTACTCGATGCGATTCGGCACGGCAACGGCCGACGAGGCGCCCGTCGAAGGGCGCCGGAGCGACTGACCGGAGCGACCGACTAGAGCGACTCGGCAGCGAAGTTCTGCTGCACCCGCTTCGGCTCGGAGACGCCGTAGCCCTGGGCATAGTCGATGCCCATGCCGCGCAGCATGGTGATGATCTCCTCGTTCTCGGCAAACTCGGCGATGGTCTGCTTGCCGGTGAGATGGCCGATCTCGTTGATCGAGCGGACCATCTCCCGGTCGATGGGGTCGTGCAGGATCTCCTTCACGAAGCTGCCGTCGATCTTCAGGAAATCCACCGGGAAGTGCTTCAGATAGCCGAAAGACGACAGGCCCGTGCCGAAGTCGTCCAGGGCGAACTTGCAACCGAGCTCCTTCAGCGCGTTGATGAACCGATTGGCCTGTGAGTAGCTCGCGATGGCCGCAGTCTCCGTGATCTCGAAACAGATCTTGGTGGCGTCGAGGCCGCTCACCTGGAACTGGTCGATGACGAACGGCAGGAACTTCTCGTCGCCGAGGCTCTGGCCCGACAGGTTGATGGAGCAGAGATCCAGCCGCTCGCGCTCGTCCGCCTCGGAGACCAGCCAGCGAAAGGCGTTGGAGATCACCCAGCGGTCGATGTTCGGCGTGATGCCGTAGCGCTCGGCGGCGTTGATGAACAGCTCCGGCGAAACCATGGCGCCGGCCTCGTCGCGCATGCGCAGCAGGAGTTCGTAATGGGCGCCCCGGTCCTCGCCCTGCAGCGGCAGGATGGTCTGGCGGAACAGCTCGAAACGGGACTCTTCCAGCGCGTTGTTGATGCGCGCGGCCCACTGCATCTCGCGCCGGCGGCGCATGAGGTCGATGTCGTTCTCGTGATAGCTGTGGATGCGGTTGCGGCCCGCCTCCTTCGCCGCCGCGCAGGCGCTGTCGGCGGCCGACAGCAGCGCCGCCACGTCGTCGTTGTCCGCGGTGATGGGCACGACGCCGATGCTCGCGCCCAGCCGGAAACTGCGTTCGTCCCAGACGAACTTGTAATCCGCCACCGTCTCGCGCAGCTCCTCGGCCGTGCGCATGGCCTCGTCGAGGTTGCAGCTCTCCAGCAGCACGCCGAACTCGTCGCCGCCGAGGCGCGCCAGCGTGTCCCGCCAGCGGATCTTCGATTTCAGCAGCGCGCCGAGCTGGGCCAGGAGCGCATCGCCGGCGCTGTGGCCGCAGCTGTCGTTGACGATCTTGAACTGGTCGAGGTCCATGTAGCA
>CAYQZN010000148.1:0-6593 GCA_964421805.1 uncultured Woeseiaceae bacterium | reverse complement strand
CCGAGATCTTCACCGAGGTCTTGCGGTCGGTACGGCGGATCTGGCGCGGCCCGGTACGCTCGTGCAGGTCGGCCACCGCGCCCAGCAGGACGCGATCGCCGGACGGCGCCATGATGGTCAGGTTGGCGAGCTGTTCCATGGTCTGGCGGTCGTCCTCGCGGAAGGCGAGCCGCACGCCGATCTCGCCGTCCGGCGTCCGGAACTCGCGCAGCGGCTGGCCCCGCATGGCCACGGAGACGGCCTGGCCGACGGTCTGGCTGGTGAGGCCCACCCGCGCGGCGCGTTCCCGGTCCACCACCACCTGGACCTCCTTCGGCCCCGCGGTCAGGTCCGACGTGAGTCCCTCCAGGCCCTCGACGGTGGAGAGCACGCGCCAGGCCTCGCCGGCGAGTTCCGCGAGCCGCTCGGTGGACTCGCCGGTGAGCGTGATGCCGAAGCCCGGGCCGCCGCCCTGCTGCTGCCACTGGAAGTCGGGTCTGCCGATGACCAGCTCGGGCATCTCTTCCAGGATCAAATCCATCACGGTCTGCGCGTCGACGGAGATCGCATCGCCCTCGGTCAGCAGGATGCTCGACTGGGCACGACCGGTGTCGTAATAGCTGTAGACGGATTCGATGTCGAGCCGCTCGGCGTTCTCGAACAGGAACGCCTCGATGCGGTTGACCGCCATCTCCACCCGCTCCACCGGGTAGATGTCGTCGATGTGATAGATGAGTTCCAGCCGCCGCGATGGCTCCTGGGGGAACATGTCGGTCTGCAGCATGCCGAGGCCGACGGGCGCGGCGGGCGAGGCGAGGACGATCACGGCGGCCAGCGCCGACCAGCGGGGGTGGCGCAGCGTCCAGGCCAGCGCACGGCTGTAGCGGTCTGTGAGGATGGCCATGGCGCTGCCCGCTTTCGGCGGCGGCGGCGCCGGTACGCGACTGGCCAGCAGCGGGATCAGGGTCTGGGAGACGAGCAGCGAGAGCACGATGGCCACCGAGATGGTGACGCCGACGTGCCACAGGAACACCGTGATGTCGATCTGTTCGCCGAATACGATCGGCAGGAACACGCAGACCGAGGTCGCCGTGCTGGCGATCACGGCGAGCCCCACCTCGTTCACGCCCTCGAGCGTCGCCCGCCGCGGCTCGTCCGGGTACTCCTGCCGGTAGCGGAATATGCTCTCGGTGATCACGACGGAGTTGTCCACCAGCATGCCCACCGCGAGCATCAGTCCCATCAGCGTGAGGATGTTCAGCGTGAGACCGCTGAAATACATGACCCCCAGCGTGATCACCAGCGAGACCGGCACCGCCAGCATGACGATCAGCGTGGTCGTGACCTGGCGCAGGAAGAGATACAGCACGAGCACCGCCAGCAGCGAGCCGATCAGGCCGGCCTGCAGCAGGTCCGCCAGGGACGAGCGCACGCTGTCCGCCTTGTTGTCGATGTTGAAGATGCGGATGCCTCGCATCGACGGCAGTTCGGCGATCTTCTCCAGTTCCTCGTTGACCCGGTCGGCCACCTGCACCATGTTCGCCCCGCTGGCGCGGGTGACGCTGAGCCCTACCGCCTCCCGGCCGTCCAGGTGGCGGCCGTAATGCCGCTCCTCGGGCACCAGCTGGATGTCGGCGATGTCGGCCAGGCGCAGGTTGCCGCCGTCGACGATCAGGTCGCCGATCTCTGCCAGGCTCCGCAGTTCGCCGTCCGAGCGCAGGGTCCAGCGCTGCGCGCCGCTCTCCAGCCGGCCCGCGCTGACCGAGAAGTTGCTCCGCTGCAGCAGCTCGTAGAGTTCGTACAGGTTGATGCCGTGGGCGGCGACCCGGCCGGAGTCGAGCAGGATTCGCACCTCGGGGGGCTCGACGCCCTGCAGGTCCACCTTGGAGACCCCTTCGATGCGTTCGATGCGCCGCTTCAGCACGCGGTCGAGCATGAGGTACTGCTGGGACAGATCCCGGTCGGAGGACAGGCGCAGCGTCATGATGGGCTCGTCGTTCAGCGAGCCGCTGTAGACCATGATGCGCTTCAGGTCGGGGGGCAGTTCGTCGCGTATGGCATCGAGCTTCACCCGCGCCTCCACCGCCTCGGTGGCGGCGTTGGAGTTGAAGCCGTACTCCATCCAGATCTGCGCGCCGTCCGCCCGGGAGGTGGAGCGCATCCGCTTGACGCCGGAGAGCGTGGACAGCGCGGCCTCGGCGGGCCGGGTGATCAGCCGCTCCACTTCCTCCGGCGTGGATCCCTCGTAGGGGATGTTGATGAAAAAGCCCGGCCACTCGATATCCGGGAACTGTTCGAGCGGGAGCAGCCGGGACGAAAGCAGGCCGATGCCGGCCAGCGCCGCGAAGATCATCGTGACGGTGACCGGTCGGCGCAGTGAAAATTCGGTGTGGCGCATGCCCGGCCCCTGCGCGTCAGGCCTGTTGCGGCGCCGGCGCGCGCGCGTCGGCGGATTCCGGCCGCTCGTCGCGCTCCACCAGGGAATAGACAACCGGGATCACCAGCAGGGTGAGCAGGGTCGACGTGGTGAGTCCGCCGATCACGGTGATGGCCATCGGTGCGCGGATTTCCGCGCCTTCGCCGAAGCCGAGTGCCATGGGCAGAAGCCCGAGTGCCGTGGTGAGCGTCGTCATCAGGATGGGCCGCAGGCGGCTGCGGCCGGCCTCCAGGATGGCTTCCGTCTTCGCGACGCCGGAGCGGCGCAGCTGGTTGATCAGGTCGATCAGCACGATGGCGTTGTTCACCACGATGCCGGCCAGCATGATGATGCCGATGAAGGCCACCACGTTGATGGTGGTCCCGGTGACATACAGCGCCAGTACCGCCCCGACCAGGGCCAGCGGGATCGTGAACAGGATCACGAACGGATGGCGGAGCGACTCGAACTGGGAGGCCATCACCAGGTAGACCAGGAACACCGCCAGCAGCAGCGTGAAGCGCATGGACGCCAGCGAGTCCTCCATCTCCTCGCTCTGGCCGACGATGTCGGTGGTGAGGCCCGCCGGGATCGGCAGCGAGCCCAGGATGCGTTCGGCGGCCTCGGCGGCCGCGCCCAGGTCGCCGTAGGCGATATTGGCGGAAATCAACGCGGCACGCTGCTGGTCCAGGCGACGGATCTCGGCGGGTCCCTCGGCCAGAACAATCGTGGCCACGTCGTCCAGGGTCACTGGTCTCTCGCTGGCCGGGTTGACGATGAGCGCGCCCACGTCCTCCAGTGACGCGGCGGAGCGGTCGACGCTGCGCACCATGACGTCGATCTTCTTGTCCTGCCAGCTGTAGCGTGTGGCGAGATTGCCGCGGACGCTGTTCACCACCTGGTCGGCGACGTCGCGGACCGAGAGGCCCAGCTTGGCCGCCAGCTCCTGGTCGAAGGCGATCTGGATCTCCGGATTGCCCGCCTCGATGCTGGAGCGGACGTCGGTGTAGCGCCCGTCGGCGCGCAGTGCGCCGGCGATGCGGTCGGCCGCCGTACGCAGTCGCGCGAGGTCGAAGCCGGTGACCACGACCTCGAGCGGGGTGGCCAGCGACAACAGTTCCGGGCGGCTGAAATCGTACTGGACACCCGGCAGCGCCGCTATGTCGTCCCGTATCCGGGCCATTGCGCGGGACTCGTCGCCGCGGCCGGCGCCGGCCGCCATGCGCACGGTGAGAGTGCCCGTGTGTTCGCCCGCGTCCACCGGGCTCGCGTCCAGCCGGTTGCCGCTGCCGGCCACCGAATAGGTGCGCTCGACGCCCGGGACCTCGGCGGCGGCCCGCCAGGCGGTCAGCAGCGCCTGGTCGGTGGCGGTGAGCGGCGTCCCCGGGGCGCGGCGGAGGTTCACCGAGAATTCCCCCTGGGAGAGCTGGGGGATGAGTTCGGTGCCGAGCCGGGGCACCAGCGCGACCGAGCCGAGGAAGACGAGGGCGGCGCTCGCGAGGACGATGGCGCGGTGGGTCAGGGCCCAGGGCAGCATCCGCTCGTAGAGACCGGCGGCGGCCCGGTTGAAGCCGCTGAAGAAGAGTACCAGCGGCGTCAGCAACAGCCGCATGCCGGCGGCGGTCGCGTGCCAGAGCCGGCCGGCGATGCGTCCCAGCCAACCGAGAGCGCGGCCGATCCGGCCCGGTGGACGGGCGTCCATCGCCTCCGCATAGCCCTGGCGTGCGCCGGAGGAGGCGAGCATGGGGATGAGCACGACCGCCAGCAGCAGGGAGAAGAGCAGGGCGTAGGTTACCGTCAGGGACTGGTCGCGGAACAGTTGTCCGGCGATCCCGGTGACGAAGACCATCGGGAAGAACACGGCCACCGTGGTCAGGGTGGCGGCAGTCACGGCCGTGGCGACTTCGCCGGCGCCGTCCCGGGCCGCGGCGAGCACGCCGAGGCCGCTCTCGCGCTTGCGCACGATGTTCTCGAGCACGACGATGGAGTTGTCCACGAGCAGGCCGACGGCCAGGGCGATGCCGCCCAGGGACATGATGTTGAGGCTCAGCCCCGAGAGATACATCAGCGCGAAGGTGCCGATCACGGAGACCGGTATGGCGAGACCGATGATCACCGTGGCCCGGGCGTCGCGGAGGAAGCCGTAGAGCACCAGGACCGCGAGCAGCCCGCCCAGCAGCGCGGCATTGACGACCTGGTCGATCGCGGCGCGGATGAACCCGGACTGGTCCTGTATGGTGACCACTTCCAGGCCGTCCGGCAGGTCTTCCGACAGCGAGTCCATGCGCTCCGCCGTGCGGCCGGCGATCTGCACCGTGTTGCCGTCGCCTTCCTTGTAGACGGCGAGCTCCACCGCCTCGGCGCCGTCGACGCGAGTGATGGCCTCCCGCTCCTTGAAGCCCCGCGTCACTTGCGCGATATCGCCCAGGTAGACGGGCCGGCGCTCGCGGGTGGCGATGACCGTGCTCGCGAACTCCCCGACGGACTGGTATTCGTTGATGGTGCGGACGAGGAAGCGCTGGTTGCCCTGCTCCAGGCTGCCGCCCGATAGATTGGTGTTCTCGGCCCGGACGCGTGCCGCCACTTCGTCGATGGACAGGTCCAGCTGGGCCAGGCGCTCCTGGTCGACGAGGATCTCGATCTCCTCTTCCAGGCCGCCGCTCACCTTCACGGCCGCTACCCCCGCCACGTTCTCCAGGGCGGGCTTCAGCTCGTCTTCCGCGAGCCGCCGCAGGCGTTTGAGTTCGTCGGCAGAGAGGACGGTGCTGGCCGCCTCCTCGCCGCTGCGGCGCAGCGCGAAACGCATGATCGGATCGCTGGACGGATCGAAGCGCAGCAGCAGCGGACGGTCGGCCTCCAGCGGCAGCTCCAGCACGTCCAGCTTCTCCCGCACGTCGACGCTGGCCAGGTTCATGTCCGTGCCCCAGATGAACTCGATGGTGACGTCGGACTGGCCCGAGCGGGACAGGGAGCGGACCTTGCGCACGTTCTTGACGATACCCACCGCTTCCTCGATGGGCTTGCTGAGCAGGTTCTCCACCTCCTGGGGTGCGGCGCCCTCCAGCCCGGTGCGCACGGTGAGGGTGGGGTAGGAGAGATCCGGCAGCAGGTTCACGTCCAGGCGGCTGAGAGACACCGTCCCGAACAGGGCCACGGCAACGAAGAACATCAGCACCGTCACCGGCCGTTCAGTGGCCCGATTCACCAGCCACATGGTTTGCTCTCCCCGGGCCCGCGCCGGTGCCGGCTCACAGACGGTTGCGGCCGGACGCGAGCTCCGCGTTCAGCTGCATCGCGGTCTCTTCGTCCGCCACTACCTTGACCCGGGCACCGTCACGCAGGCCGGACTGGCCGACCACTACCACCTGCTCGCTTTCCTCGACGCCGGAGACGATCTCCATACGGTTCTGCCAGGCGATGCCGGTCTGCACCGGCCGGCGCTCCACCACGCCGTCGCTGACCACGTACACCGCCGGACCCGATTCCGTCTCGACCACGGCGGGCCGCGGTACCAGCAGGCGGGCCGGCCGCGAGTCGTAGACGATGTCGAGCCGGCCGAACATGCCCGGCTTCAGCGCGGTGTCTTCCTCGTCCACCTCCACCGTCACCTTGAACGTCCCGGTACCGGCGTCCACCACCGGGCTGATGCGCTCGACCACGCCGCGGAAACGCTCTCCGGGCAGCGCGTCGATGGTGATGAACACGGGCTGCCCCTGCTCGATCCTGCCGAATTCCTTCTCCGGCACGTGCAGGTAGGAGACGATGGGCTCCAGGTCCGTCACACGGAACATGGGTGTGTTCACCGAGATCGTGTTGCCGACCTTCACGAGCCGTTCCGAGACGACGCCGTCGATGGGCGCGCGGATCTCCGTATAGCTGTACTCGAGCTGCGCGAGCCGCCAGGCGGCGCGCAGCGCGTCCAGTTCGAATTTCAGATTTTCGAAGGCCCCCGCGGCGAGCAGGCCTTTCTCGTGCAGCTCGGTATTGCGCTGGTATTCCTGCTCCGCCCTGGCCAGATTGGCCCGGGCCTGCTCCAGCTCGAGGCGCAGCCGGTCGCCGTCGAGGCGTGCAAGCACCTGACCGCGCTGCACGATATCGCCTTCCTCGGCGAGGACTTCGCGGATTTCCCCGCCCACCTTGGCGACCACCTCCGCCTCGGCGAAGGCCTCGAGGGCGGCGGTGCCCGAGTAGACCGCGT
>CAYQZN010000147.1:0-6612 GCA_964421805.1 uncultured Woeseiaceae bacterium | reverse complement strand
GCTGGACGTTCTTCTTCAGCATGGATTACGCCACGACCATCGAATGGACGGCCGAGGTGATGGCCGAGGACGACGTCAACGCGTCGAACGACGTGGTCACGGAGACCACTGTCGTAACCGCCGTGAAGGCCGGCGGCGGCGGTGGTGGCGGCGGCAGCGGCGGAGGCCGCGACCGCTGATCGCCCTCTCCCGGGAACGGAACTGCCAGGGAGGGCACAGCCAGGGACGGCGGCTCCAGGGACGGGGTTTCAGGTGAGGGCCGGCGGGGCCAGGGAGGAGCCTTGACGCTGACCTCACCGGCGGCCGGGGAGCGGTTACAGACCCTCCCCGGCCGGTCTACGCGGCACCAACGCCGGCAAGGGGATACCCACAATGAAAACATACAAACTTTACATAATGATGCTGGCCGGAACCGTCACCTTGCTGACCATGTTGGCGGGCGGCGGCCTGGCGGGCGACCGTTCGGAGCCGTCCTGGCAGGTAGTGGTCAACAACGGCGACACCATCCCCGGCCATCCGGATCGCACCTATAACAGCTACAACCCGCCGTCGGTCAACAGCAACGCCATGGTGGTGTTCCGCGCCCGCAGCACCGGAAGGCAGCGCGGGCCGATCAGCGGCATCTACGTCCGCGACATGGGCGCGGCAGGCTCGCCGATACGCCTGATCGCCGATCGCGACACCGCGGTGCCCGACCCGAACAACACCGAATACCCGGCGGGCGGCGGCGGCGGTCACGGTGACGACGGCGGCAGCCATGGCGGTGCGGGTGACACCCATGGGGGCACCGGCGGCGGCCACGGCGACGAGGGAGGAGGCCCGGACTGGCTCCTCGCCAGCTTCAACGAGTTCCCGTCCATCCCGCGCATCGCGCTGCACCGCGACGCCGTAGCCACGCGCGGCAACCATCCGCCCGTGTGGACGTACGGCGAGGAAGAGGACGAGGTCCGCGCCGGCACCACCGGCGTGTACTTCAACCCCGGCGCCGGCAACCCGGCGAGCGAACTGCGCACCGGTGCGAGTCTGCTCGGCGAGGTCGGCCCATCCGACTATGTGGACCTCACGTATCTGTTCGCCGTGCCGGGCCTGGCTGCCACCACCCGATTCGAGGTATTCCCGGGCTCGCCCGCCGTCACGGACGAAGGCTACATCGCCTTCAAAGGCAACTACACGGATCCGTCGGACGGCGACGACAAGACCGGCGTGTTCTACCGGCGCGTGGCGGACGACTACGCCGGCGGCTTTGAGCCGATCGAACTGGTCGCGAACTCCGATACCGTCATCCCGAATCACCGCGACTGCCGCGGCGACATCACCTTCGACTCGACCGCGCCGCCGAGCGCGGCCCGCGGCCGCGTGGTCTTCGTGGGTTACGACAACGAGGACGACCCGAGCTGCGGCGGCATCTACCAGTCCGAGCTGGGCCGGTCGGCGGCGCCACTGCGCACGCTGGTCGGGCTCGACGACAAGGTCCCGGTACGCGGCGCGGGCCGATTCACCCGCATCGGCGAAGGCCTGTCCTTCGACGGCCGCTTCGTCGGCTTCTGGGGCGCCTGGGGCGATCAGACCCGGACGCTGCGCCTCTACTGCCCCGAGGAAGGCAACCGCATCCGGCGCGACTACTGCAACCATGCGGGCGACTTCGCGGATGGCCCGAACGGCGAGATCAACGGCGACGTCAGCAGCGTCTGCGAGGATGCGGACGGCAACCGGCTCGAACGTTGCTACCAGCTAAAGGCCGTGTCCGTGAACCAGGGCATCTTCGTCTACGACACCCGCACCCGGCGGCTGCGGCTGATGGCGCGGGCCGGTGCCGGCGAGGACTACGAGGACTTCATCTACTGGAACTACTCGGGCGCCCCGCCGGGTGCCGGCGAGAGCGAGGGCTGCGGCAAACCGCCGCGCTTCCGTTCCGCCGCGTTCGTGTCCGTGTCCGAGCGGGCCGGCGCGACGTTCCGCGTCGCGTTCCAGGGCCGCCGCCGCGAGGGGGCGACACCGGTGGACGGCATCTATCTCGCGGAGGCACTCGGCGCGTCACGGGCGAACACCATCACCCTGCTCGAGACGGGATGGGCAGGCACGCTGCTGGATCCGCAGGCCCTAGACCCGGACTCCGGTGAAACCCTGCCGATCACCGGTCTCGCGCTGGAACGCGAGGCCTACCGCAACGGCTGGCTGGCCGTGACCGCGAGCATGGGCACGGAAGAGGCCGGCTGGGCCGGCATCTATCTGGCCGACCTCCGCGGCCGCCGCCCCATCCGCTAGCCGAAACCGTAGGAGGGCCTTCAGGCCCGATTTATTCAAGGAATCGGGCCGGAAGGCCCTCCTGCACTCGTCCTACCGGCTGGTCTCGGCGAGATGGCGCGTGAAGGTCGGATTCTTGCGTACCGGCAACGATCTGGCATAAGCGACTATCTTGCCGATAACCCAGAACACACCGGCGGTGAGGCCGCCGGCTACCGCCGCCGTGAACAGCGCCTCACCGAAGCCGGTGCCGTCCTCGCCGTAAGCGAGGAGGAAATACAGCAGTGCCAGCGCGCCACTGGCGATCAGGAACAACCGCTTGGGGAACAACTCGTCCCGGGCGGCTTTCGCGTATTCGTAGTGCTGCCCGGTATTGTGGTTGTAGGCGCGGAAGTAAGAGCCCCAATCGGAACCGCCGGTGAACAGCAGGTACAGGCTCACCTTGTGGCCCTGCTTGCACGGCACGAGGAAGTCGACGAGCTCGATGGCATGCTCCTTGCCCTCCTCGTCCGTGAGATAGATGTTCTGGTACCGGGTGGTCCTGGACTGCACCTGCCCCGAGACCGGCATGTTGCCGCCGGTGCCGCCCACGGTCATGCCGCCGCCGCCGCCGAACGACCCGCTGACCTCCGTCTCGGACCGGGTATCCGTGCTGTCCACCGTGCCGGTGCGCACGCGTATCTCCCAGGACGCGCCCAGGGTCTGGCCTTGTGCTATCTGTGTCGACATGTCGTCTCCTCCTCTCCTCGCTCTAGTCCGCCCGCCGCACGAGTTCCTGGCCCATCGGCCCGTACAGCCGGTCGTCTCGCTTCTTCAGTACGACGGTCCCCTGGGGGCTGGTGACCAGCACCCGGTCGCCGTCCACGGTGTATTCCGCGGGGACGCTGGCATCGAGCACCGAGACGGTGACGCGGCCGTCGTCGCGGAAGTGATAGGTGGTCTGCGCCTCGCGGTCCTGCCAGATGCCGCTGACGGCGGCATCCCGGCAGCCCGCGGCGGCCGCCAGTGCCAGCAGCAGGCAAAGTGTCGTCAGGGCTCGCTTCATCACACTCCCCCACGGAACCAACACGGATCGTGGCCCCGCGACCCTCGCCGCCGCATCGACAGCTAACGGGTTTTTGGGTCAAATAGAGGCGTTTTGAGGGGGAATAAGCCGAAACCGCGCCATAACGAAGAAAGAGAGCGGTGACTTCATCCGGACAGGAAACCCAGCGCAGGCGGGGCGTACAGGCCTCCCGGGCCCGGCTGACCCGGGCGCTGACCGCCGCCGGGATGCGCACCCAGGCGGCGCTGGCCGAGCGGATCGCGGATCTCGAGGGCCTCGATTCTGCGCCGAAGGACATGGTCAGCCGCGCGTTCCGGGAGCTACCCGTCGAACTGCAGACTCTGGAGCGCATCGCCCGGGCACTGGAGGTGGAGGCGTGGACGCTGTACCGCAGCGCCGACGAGGAGCCGTTGCCGGATCCATCGGCGGGCGCCGATGCCCGGGCCGCCCCGCGGCCGGCCTGGCTTGCCCTCTCCGTCATCCTGTCCATGGCGGCACTAGCCGGCGTCGGCTGGCTGCTGATGCAGCGCGAGCCCGCGCCGGGCGATGCGCCCTCCGCGTCAGCGCCGCCGCCACTGACGCTGGGTGCCGCGAGCCTGGTGGTGATGCCCATCGGGGGCGATGCGGATGCCCGCCTGGCGGGACTGCTGCGGGAACGCCTGAGCAAACACTTCGCCGTCGCCGAGGGCAGTGCCACGGTGTTGGTCCGCGCTCTCGACCCGGCGGAGGCTGCCGAGCGCCTGCGCACCGATGCCGCCGTCGATGCCGAGATCGTCCGCGTCGGGCGTCTGGCCGGGCTGCGCTTCGGCATCGTAGGCGACGACGGCGTACGCCAGCAGCTGTGGGCGGAGAGCCTGCCGGCGGCGGAGCTGGAGGCATCCCTGCCCGCGGTGGCCGAGCGCGTGACCGCGGCCGTGCGTCGGGCGGTCGGCGGAGTGGACCACGGCGAACGGACCGGCCCGCATTTTCCGCTGGCACCGGTGCAGGACGACTACCTGCAGGGCCGGTACTTCCTGGACCGTCCCGCCAACGAACTCAACGTGAAGCGCGCCCGCAGCCACTTCGAGGCCGCGCTGCGCCAGGACGCGAACTACGCCCGGGCCCACGCAGGCCTGTGCGAGGCGCTGCTGACCGAACACTGGATGGCCAACGAAGAACGGGCGCTGGAGGACGCCGCGCGCACCTGCGGCCAGGCACTGCAGCTCGCCCCGGACGACCCGGCCGTGCGAACCGCCCATGCCCACTTCCTCAGCCGCACCGGGCGTAACGACCAGGCGATAGCGTTGTACGAGGACATCCTGACCGGTCGGCCGCGCTACACGGACGCGTTGTCCGGGCTGGCCGCCAGCCGGCTTCGGGCCTACCGGCAAGGCGGAGACGAGGCGATGCTGGAGAGCGCGATGGCCGCCGCGCACGCGGCCGCGGACAGCGATCCGGCCGTGTGGAAGCCCCTGTTCTCGCTGGCCACCATGCGCTGGTTCGCCGGCGATCTGGACGGAGCCATCGCGGCCAGCGAGGAAGCCGTCGCCCGGGACGAGAACGAATACGTGCTGGGCAACCTGGGCACCTGGTACGTCTGCCGCGGTGACTTCGAGCAGGGACGCGACGCCTATCTGCGCGCCCGCGAACTCGCGCCCCAGTCCTACGTCGGCGACGAGTTCCTCGGCCTGGTCTACTACGTGCTCGGCGACTACGAGCGCTCCGCGGAGCTGAGGCAGCGGTCCATCGACGCTATTGCCATGGGCGAACCCGAGATCCACCAGATGTGGGGCGCGCTCGCCGATTCCTATCGGCACTCCGGGCAGAGCGCGAAGGCGCGGGAAGCCTACCTGCGCGCCGCGGAGATCCTGGAGCGCGACCACCTGCGGGGCACGGCACCGGCGGCCGACCAGGCGGCGCGCGCGTATTACTACACGATGCTCGGCCGGCTCGAACCCGACGCCGTGCCGGATACCGTCATGGACGAGATCGACGCCAGCCTCAAGGCCATGACAGACGACCTGAACGACGCCACCGCCTACCGCCGCCTGGCGCAGGTCTGGCTCGCCCGCGGCGAGAAAGAACGAGCGCGGCAGGCGCTCGCAAGGGCAACCGCAACATGCCCCGGCTACGCCCGCTTCCCCGACTTCACAGAATTGTAGGAGGGCCTTCAGGCCCGATTGAATCATGAATCGGGGCTAAAGCCCCTCCTGCATGGAGGGCGTTATACTGGCCGCGGTTTCACGGGAAGGGGGATCCCATGCTCCGATTACTGCTCGTGCTGCTGGCGGCCGCCGCGCTCTACCTGCTGACCTGGCCCGTGCCGGTGGACCCCGTCGCCTGGCAGGCGCCCGAGGACGTCGGCTACACCGGAGACTTCGCGGCCAACGACGCGCTGGCCGGACTCGAGCGCGTGGAGATCGCGCCGTACCACGGGCCCGAGGACGCGGTGATCGACCGGGTCGGCAATCTCTATACCGGCACCGAGGACGGCAAGATACTGCGCATCGCCGCCCAGGACGGGTCGATCTCCGTCTTCGCCGAGACCGGCGGGCGGCCTCTGGGCCTGGAATTCGGCGCTGACGGCAACCTGCTGGTAGCCAACGCCTACATCGGTCTGCAGAGCGTGGATGCCGGCGGCGCCGTCACACTACTGACCGACGAGGTCGACGGCTCTCCCATCCGCTACGCCGACGACGTGGACGTGGCGCCGGACGGGCGCATCTACTTCACCGATGCCAGCACGAAGTTCGGCGCTGCGGACTACGACAGCACCTACGGCGCGAGCCTGCTCGACATCCTGGAGCACGGCAGCCACGGCCGCGTGCTGGTCTACGACCCGACCACGGGCGAGACCGGCACCGTGATGGCGGGGCTCGACTTCGCCAACGGCGTGGCGGTGGACCCGGCCGGACGCTTCCTGCTGGTGATCGAGACCGGCACCTATCGGGTGCTGAAGCACTGGCTGGCGGGGCCGAGCGCCGGCGAGACGGAGATACTCATCGACAACCTGCCCGGCTTCCCCGACAACGTGAATCCCGGGCTGGACGGCCGCTACTGGGTGGGGCTGGTCTCACCGCGCAGCGCCCAGCTGGACTCCCTCTCCGACAAGCCGTTCCTGCGCAAGGTCGTACAGCGGCTGCCGGAGGCGATGCGCCCGGCCGCCGAACCGTCCACCCACGTCTTCGCCATCGATGCCGAGGGCAACGTGGTGGCCAACCTGCAGGGCGACGGCAAGAAACTGCAGGCCGTTACCGGCGCCCTGGAGACCCCGGACGCGCTGTATCTCACGTCGCTGTTCGGCACGGCGCTAGGCAGGATTCAGCGAGAAGACCGGCAGGAAG